>JACPTJ010000235.1 GCA_016192835.1 Betaproteobacteria bacterium | reverse complement strand
TAGTTCAGCTTGCCTGGATGCAAGCGCGCATAGGCGATCAGCTCCTGCACGTTTTTGACGGGAACCTGGGGATGGGTCACCAGCAGCCCGGGAGGCGTGGACACCAGTACCACGGGCGCAAGATCGCGCTGCGGATCGTAGTCAAGCTTTTTGTACAGACTCTTCGCGACGAGCACGCTGCCGAAAGTTCCCATCACGATGGTGTAACCGTCCGGCGGGGCCTTGCTCGCCTGATCGACGCCGACCGTGCCGCCCGCCCCGGCGCGATTGTCGATTACCACCTGCTGTCCCCATGCTTCGGTGAGTTTCTGTCCCAGCAACCGGCCCAGTACATCGGTGTTACCGCCCGGCGGAAACGGGATGATGAAGCGGATGGGCTTGGTGGGATAAGTCTGCGCCACTGCCGCCCCGGCGCATAGCGCGGCTGCGGCCGCAATCGCAAAGCTCAGCTTATAAAGCATCCGTCGTCCTCCTGTGTGCGATGAATTCTGTGGTCGAACGGTTTATGGAGTATTGCATCATGCTGCTAATAACTGGTGGGCCAGCTGCGCATCAGATGCTCGCCGACACCGCCGGTGAGCCGCATGCGGTGCACTTCGAGCATGCGGATCAGCCAATTGCGCGTCTCGCGCGGATCGATCACGTCGTGCGCGGTGTAGATCGCCGCCATGTCGTAGGCGGTGGTTCCCTTGCTCATCCTGGCGACCGCGTCCTGGTACTTCCCGGGCTCGTCGGGGCTCACGCCAAACACCACGCGCGCGCCGAACTCGGGTTTCATGAAGCTCACGTCCGCCGTCACCCAGCACGCGACCTCGTCCGCATTGCCGCCGCCGCCCATATTCGACACCGCGAGGCCATAGCTCTTGCGCATCACCACGGAAATCTTCGGCACGGTGACGAGCGTCATCGCGTTCAGCCAGTTCATCACCTTGCCGGTCACGCCCTTTTGCTCGCCCTCCACCCCGATCAAAAATCCCGGCTGATCGACCAGCAGCACAACCGGGATGTTGAACGAATCGCACAGCACGAAGAAGCTCTGCACCTTCTGGCATTCATCCGCGCCGATCGCGCCGCCGCGGTGCAGCGGATTATTCGCGATGATGCCGATGGACTTGCCGTCGAGCCGCGCCAGCGCCGTCACGATGGCCTTGCCGTAGCGCGATTTCATCTCGAACAGGGAGTCGCGGTCGACGATGCAACCGATCACCTTCTTGGCGTCGTACACCTGGTTCGCCGATTCCGGGATCAGCGCGAGGATGTTCGCCATGTCGGCGCCGGAGCCTGCGGGCACCGGGTGCTCGGGCGGCGCTTCCATGTTGTTGCCCGGCAGATACGAAAGAAACTGTTTGATCGAGTCGATGGCCTGCTCATCCGTATCCACCACCTGGTCGATCAATCCGCTGACTTCGGAATGCACGCGCCAGCCGCCGAGTTCTTCGGCATCGACCTGCCTGCCGATCGCCATCGAGACCAAACGCGGGCTCGATACCGCCATGATGCTGCCTTTGCGCATGACGCAAAAATCAGACATCGAGGCATACCACGCCGACGAACCGTAGCAGTAGCCGAGCACGCCCGCGGCCCAGGGTGAATCGCGCAGACGCTGGTACTCGACCGGATCGTCCTTGGAGCCTATCGACGCCGCACCCATCACATCCGGCATGCGCGCGCCGGTCGACTCGCCGAGAAATACGATCGGGATGCCGCGCTTTCTGGCAACGCCCTTCATGTGCTTCAACTTCTTGATGTTGATCGCCGCGCTGGAAGCGCCCTTGACCGTGAAGTCGTTGGCGATCGCCGCCGCCTCGCGCCCCGCAATGCGCCCGAACCCTGCGACCTTGCCGTCGGCAGGCGTACTCTCCTTGTCCTCGGGACGGTTCGACACGGCATACATGCCGGACTCCATGAACGAACCGGGGTCGAACAACCGTGCGATGCGCTCGCGCGCATTCAGCAAGCCCTGCGCTTTGCGCTGGGCAAGCTTCTCCGGTCCCCCCATGGCGAGCGCTTGCTGCCTGCGCGCGTCGAGTTCTTTCAGCAAATCTTCAAATGGCACGTGTATTCTCCATTATCTGCGGGTGTTCATTTCAGGAAAATAATACTCCATCGGAGTCACTTCACTCACCTTGCTGCAGCAGCCGCGAGTGCCGCGTTCGCGCTCAAGTCGCGCTCGTCGAGCTGCAGGCTCCCCGCGCTTCCGAAAACCCGCGTAGCGACCAGCCAGCGCGCATCGTTTTTCTCCGGATAATCGATGCGGAAATGCGCGCCGCGGGACTCCTCGCGATGCAGCGCCGAGCGCGTCACCACTTCGGCGACGTCGAGCATGTTTCGTACTTCGTAGAAGTGCCCGAGGGCGCGCGCAGCGACCGGCGCGAGCGCGTCCAGTTCCACCCGCAGCACGGCGATCGCCTCGATGCCGCGCATCATCGATTCTGCGTCTCGCACGAGACCGGCGTGCGCGAACATGACCTGCTTCAACCTCGCGTGCAGCTCGCCAAGCCTGGCGCCGGGCGCGCCAGTATTTTCGCGGTGGAACCGCTCCAATCTTCGCGCCGCCAATCGCTCGACCTGCTCCCATTCGCAAAGCCGCGATTGTTCGCGCGCATACACCGCGGCCTCAAAGCCCGCGATCTTGCCGAACACGTTCACGTCGGACAACGAGTTGCTGGAGAGCCGGTTCGAGCCCTGCACGCCGCCCGCGACCTCGCCCGCCGCATACAGCCCGGGCACGGCCGTCTGCGTGCGTGGATTGATTTCCACCCCGCCCATGAAGTAATGAACCGCAGGCGCGATCTCGATCGGCTGGCGCCGGATGTCGATGCCGTGGGGCGCGAGCGTCTTCATGAAAGGCGCCGCGAGCCGCTCGAGCGTGTCGGCATCGTTACGCGTGAGATCGAGGAACACGCCGCCGTGCGGAGAGCCCCGGCCTTCGACGACTTCGGTCTGGATCGCACGCGAGAGAATCGCGCGTGTCGAAGCTTCCTTGCGCACCGGGTCGTATCTCTCCATGAAGCGCTCGCGCTTCGCATTCCACATGCGGGTGCCTTCGAGCCCCAGCAGCACGCCGCCGGTGCTGGTTCCTTCCAGCGCCTTGGGAAAGCTGAGCGCAGTGGGCGTGAACTGCACGAATTCCATGCCGGTGAGCGCGACGCCGCTGCGCAGCGCCATCGCGTAGCCGTCGCCGGTCGATTCAGTCATGTTGCTCGTCAGCGGATAGATGCGTCCCGCGCCGCCGGTGGCGAGTACGATCGCCTTCGCGCGGACGAGCACGAGCATGGCTCCGTGCACCGCCACGACTCCGGCTGCGCGTCCCCCTTCGAGCAGAATTTCCAGCGCGCTGGTGCGCTCCATCACTTCGATCGACTGGCTCCGCAAATATTGCGTCAACGGTCCGATCATCCGCGCCGTGCCGCCGCCGGCAACGCGTACCGATCTGCGATAGCTATGGGCCGGCGCGAGAAAAACCTCGATTTCTCCATCGTTCTTACGCACGAACTGCGCGCCCATCTCTTCCAGCTCGCGAACCGCCTGCGCCGCATGCGTTACAAGCTGCCTGACCAGCTCCGAGTCACTCACGTAATCGGCGGATGCGAGCGTGTCCTTAAAGTGTTTTTCGACGCTGTCTTCGGGCACGTCGGCAACATCCATCACAGCGGCGAGTCCGCCGCCGGCGATCGCGGAGCTGCCGCTTTGACCCAGCACGCCTTTCAGCATGAGCCCGGTGCGCGCTCCAGTACCGGCAGCGGCGAGCGCCGCGCGCATTGCAGCGAGACCGCCGCCGATCACCAAGACGTCGAACTCTTTCTTCTCCTGAAATCGTTTCACTCGCGCTCCTGTCTCAAGCCGTCGCCGCCGCCAACGCGCCGGCAGCGGCAGACGTGAGACTCATGACCGGTCTGACGGAGCCGAGCTCTTCGAGCCGCGCCATGCTGTCGCGAATCGCAGCCGCTCTTTCGTCGCCGAGCGCGGCGCTCGCCTGCCGCATGAACTTGTTTTCAATCTCGCGTTCGGACATCGGATTTTCGGGCTCGCCGCGCGGCAGCTCGACGCGATCCTCGAGCGCGCGGCCGTCTTTCAAGCGCACGACGAGCCGGCAGCCGCGGCCCATGTAATCCATCGCCGCGTCAACGTGCAACTTCACCCGCCGATGCAAATCCCATACGCGCTCATCGCAGTAAGCCTTCTTTACGTCTGAGACGGCGAGCGCTTCCGTGCCGAGCGCGATGCTCGCCGCTATCACGAAAGGCGTACTACCTTGCGCCGAAGCCACGCTGCCCGGCTCGTAGAAATTCGACTGCCGGTTGGCGAGCTCGGAAAGATCAACGTGAACAGCTTCGATGTCGTCAGCCCGGAACTCATGTTCGCGCATGAGGCGCGCCGCCGCATCGATCGGTCCATGCGCATAGCGGCATGCGGCGTGCGGCTTGAATCCGGATTCGAGCAGACGGAACTGCGTGCCCAAACCGGAGCGGATCTTCTCCAGATCGGCGCTGCCCGCATATGCATTCACGAATCCTTCCGCACCTTCGAGCACGTCCGGCGGCCCGCGAAAGCCCTGCCCGGCGAGCAATGCGGCGAGAATGCCGCTGTGCACGCCCTTCGCGACGTTGAAAGGCTTCGTCATCGAAGCGTTGTCGATGAATGCGGCCAGCCCAGCCGATTGCGTGCCTGCGATACCCAGCGCATCGACCATGCGTTCAGGCGCGAGATCGAGCAGCCGTCCCGCCGCAACCGCTGCACCAAACGTACCCAGCGTGGCGGTGCTGTGAAAGCCCCGCGCACGGTGCGCCGGATTCACTGCCAATCCAAGCCTGATCATGACTTCGTAACCGGCAACGGCGGCTTCGAGGACTTGCTTGCCGTTACAATGGCGCGACTCGGCGACCGCGAGGACGGCGGGTGTAATGGCTGAACCCGTTTTGGTGAGCGCATCGCGGTGCGCGTCGTCCATGTCAAGCAGGTGCGCGAGCATGCCGTTCATGCAGCCTGCGAGGAGCGGCGAGGTCAGTGTTCCAAACCCGACGACAGTGCTCGGACCCCGTGTCTCCGCTACGCCAAGCACGCCATAGAGCGTGCGCGCAGTCTCCTCCTCGTGCGCGCCGATCTGGTTGCCGAGGCAGTCCAGCAGGAGCTGTTTCGTCTTGAGCGCCACTGCTGACGGTAGCGCCTCGTATTGCACGCTGCAAGCAAAGCGGGCCAATTGCGCTGTTATGCCTTCGTTCATGATGCGGTACTCGAGGCTTAGTCCACTCGAATGCCGGCCGCCCTGATCACCGGCGCCCAGCGAGCGATCTCGCTCTTGATGTAGGACGCGAATTCCTCCGGCGTGCTGGTGATGGGCTCCGAGCCGTCGGCCGTCAGGCGTTCGTGCATCTGCTTGCTCTTCACAGCGCTCACTATCTCCTTGTGGAGTCTGTCAACCACGGCTTTCGGCGTGCCGGCCGGCGCGAGCACGCCATACCACTGCGTCACCTCGTATCCGGGAACACCGGCTTCGGCTATTGTCGGCAGCTCCGGAAATACTGCCAGCCGCGTGCTCGTCGAGACGCCGAGGGCGCGCAGCCGTCCGGACCGCACGTGCGCGGCAGCGCCGGGGACGCCGGCGAATACGAGCTGAGTCTGTCCGGCAATAAGATCCACGAGAGCAGCCCCGGTGCCTCTATAGGGCACGTGCACCATATCGACCTTCGCCATCAGCTTGAAATACTCCGTGGCAAGATGGCCCGCGCCGCCGTTGCCGCCCGATCCGTACACCAGCGCACCCAGCCTCGATTTCGCAAGCGCGATCAGCTCTTTCAACGACCTCGCCGGCACCGACGGGTGCACGACCATGATGCTCGGCACCTTGGCGACGAGCGAGATCGGCTGGAAATCGCTGACCGGGTTGTAGCCGAGCTTGCGGTAGAGCGTGGGATTGACAGCGAGCGTGCCGATATGACCGATGACGAGCATATAGCCGTCGGGCGGCGACTTCGCTACCAGCTCGGCGCCGATGGATCCGCCTGCGCCAGGGCGATTGTCGGGCACGACCTGCTGGCCGACCGTTTCCGACAAGCGAGCCGCAATGAGCCGTCCCAGGATATCGTTCGCGCCACCGGGTGCGAACGGGATGATGAGGCGGATTGTTTTCGCCGGGTATTCCTGCGCGCCAGCCTCTTGCGCCACCGCAACGCCGAGCAGCACAGCGAGCCCGAGCAGCAGCGGATGATCACGTAGTTTCATCGATTTCCTCCTTCAATTGCAAACGCGGTCAGCGCCGCCCGGACGCGATCATGCCCCACGGAAGGACGGTGTGAAGCTGGAGGCGCTTTGCCACGAGCATCAAGCCAATAGAGATGAATGCGGCTGAGCCGCTCGGTATTGACGCTCATGCGTGGTACGCGGCCTTGGGCGGGTTTGCGGCGACTTCCAGGCGCATCGCTTTGTTTTCGATGTAGACGCGTGCGAGCTTCGGGCGTTTCGCAAGCTCGTCCAGCAGACGGATGAGGGGCGTTCGGATGCTGTAGTCAGTGCGTATCGGACCGGCGGCCAGCATGGCATCGACCTGATTTCCCGGAAACATCACGCGCATCATGCGCTCTTCGTCCGTGCTGTTCGGATACTGCCTGCGCAAACGCGGAAGCGCCGGTTCAGGCGGTTCGGGCTCGAGAGCAATCGAGGGCGAGCCGTTTTCGACGATGCGGTCGAGAATGTCCGGTTCGAGCGGCGCGAGGAGCTTTCCGAAATAGCCGAGCGCGTACTGCTTCATCTCGTCCGGTACGATCTTGTAGCGCTCGCCGGTCACCACGTTGAAGACCGCCTGGGTGGCGAGAAATTGCGAAAACGGCGTCACCATGATCGGCCAGCCGATCTCACGCCGGATGCGCGCGATCTCCGCGAGCACGGCGTCGAACTTGTCGAGCAGGCGCGCTTCCTGAAGCTGGAACTGCAGATTGGTGAGCATGCCGCCGGGAAGCTGGTGTTCGTAGTGGAAGGCATCGTATTCCATGGGCACGCCCAGTGGCTTCCCCTCCTGCTCGGCGACGGCGCGGAAGTACTCGCCGACCTCGTCGACGATCCGATCGTCGAGCTCCACCTCGTAACCCATCTGCCGCAGGTTGCGCACGATCGTCTGGGTAGCGGGTTGGGACGGCCCGTTCGCGAGCGGCGCGGTCGCGGTCTGCACCACGTCGGCGCCGGCCTTGACGCCTTCGAGGTAAACGAGCGGCGCAAGCCCCGTCATGCAATGGCTGTGTAACTCGAGCGGGATGTCGCCCAGCACCTGCTTCAACGCCGGCACCAGCGTACGCACACGGTCCACCGTGAGCAAACCGCCGGAATCCTTGAGCATGATGTGGCTCACGCCGATCCTTTCCAACAGCTCCTTCGTTTTGCGCACGTAGAGCTCGTCGGTGTGCACCGGGCTTTCGCAAAAGATGAGGGCGGCGCCCACCGAAGCGCCCGCCCGGCGCGCGATGCGCATGCTCTCGATGATGTTGTCGAAGTCGAACAGCGCGTCGAATGGGCTCATCTTGCCGATGCCGTTCTCGACCAGCTTTTCGACCCACAGATGAACTACGTCTTCAGGCAGTGGACGGAAAGTAATCAGACTTTTGCTTCGCAGTCCCGCTTTGAGCGGCGTATTGCGCACGCGCTGGCGCAGCAGACGCACGCGGTCCCAGGGATCTTCCTTGAGATAGCGCACGCACACGTCGAACTGGACCGACCCCATCAAATCGATCGCCTCGTAGCCTGCGGCGTCCATCTTTTGGGCGACCGGCAGCATCATCGCGGTCGTCATGCGTGTCGCCCACAGACACTGCTGGGCGTCGCGCAGCGTCGTGTCCTGCACCCTGATCTTTCTCACGCCGCTTCTCTTACTTGTTTCGTCTGGTGCGCAACCCGGAACGGGTTTCATGGATATCCTTAAGACCTAACTACCCGGACGATCGTGAATCTCGGGATAAAACAAATCCTTCCAACTCTGCGGCCGCACCGGGATGAGCCCGCGGCGGAACATGAAATCGGCGAACACCATCGTGTTGTGCGGCACGGCCGTGAACGCAACGTCGGGCGAGGACAGCATTTTCAGCAGACTCTCCTCGGGCTCCTTGTCTTTGGATTCGGCAAGGTAAACGCGCGCCGCGCCGCGGAGATCGCCCCTGATCATGCCTATGGCGTCGTCCAGAGCGGCGAGAAACACTCGATACAATCGGGGGTTATCCCGGCGGAAAGCACTGGGCGCCACGATGACGCCGTTCGACGCGGGACCTCCAAAAACGTCGAACGAGCTCAGCACTTTGTGCACGCGCGGATCCTGCAGTTGCTTGAACATGAAAGGCGGGTTGCTGAAATGCGCGGTGATCTCGGACTTGCCCGAGAGCAGCGCGATCATGGCGTCGGGATGGCGCATCGACACCGTCAGATGATCGAGCTTGGCGTAATGGGCGTCCCCGAACGCTTTCGCCGCGGCGATCTGGAGCGTGACTGCCTGGAGCGAGACCTTGACTGCGGGCAGCGCGATGCGGTCCTTCTCAGTGAAATCCTGCAACGACTTGACGTTCGGATTCGTGGTTAAAAGATATTGCGCGACGTCGCTGAACGCAGCGACGCCTTTGACCTGCGCGGTGTTGCGGGTGCGTGCCCACAGCGTGATGGCCGGCGGGGTCCCCGTCCCCGCGAAGTCGAGCTGGCCGGCAATGAGCCCATCGTTGACGGCGGCGCCGCTCCCCAGCATGGCCCATGTCGCCGTGATCGTACCCAGTCCCCCTTGCTGCGCGTGCTTCTCGATGAGCTTGTGATGCTTCATCATGAGCAGCGGCAGGTAGGTGGCGCCTGGTTGAATCGCCACCCTCACGGTTTGCGCTTCGGCCATCGCCGGCGTCGGCGAGGCGCTTCCGGCCGCACCCGCGACGACGGCAAACGCGAGAGCGATAAACCTCGACCGTTCAGATATTCCGTGCGGTAACGCAAAATGTTTGCCCATGATCTCCTCCTTTGACAGACAAGCTTGTTGCGAAGCATCTCGCGGGGTCATCCGCCGCTTACCGGTAAATGTGGAGGTCATGCTTTTCTCCGTCACCGGGCGGCATTGATCTCGATCCGGATATCGCCGCGCTCGACGCGGATGTGGCGATGCTCGCGCCGCCGCGCGAGCTCGCGCACCAGGCGCACCACGGGCTTTTCGAAAGTGTATTCGGTGTGCGCCGGCCCCGCCGCCAGCATATCGTCAACTTGCGAGCCCGCATACATGTAGCGCAGCAGGCGCTCCTCGTCGGTTGCACGCGGATACTTGCGCCGCAGCGCTGGAAGCCCCGGTTCCAGCGGCTGCGGCGTGAGTGCGATCCTGGACGAGCCGTTGTGCACGATGCGGTCGAGCACGTCCGGCTCGACCGGCGCCAGCAGCTTGCCGTAATACCCGAGCGCGTATTTTTTTACTTCGTCGGGCACGGTCCGATAGCGCTCACCTTGCGTGACATTCATTACCGCCTGGGTTCCGACCAGCTGTGAGAATGGCGTGACCATCACCGGCCAACCGAGCTCGGTGCGCACCTGCACGCATTCGGCCAGAACGTCGCCGAACTTATGCCCCAGCCCTGCCTGCTCGAGTTGCGCGCGCATATTGGACAGCATTCCGCCCGGAATCTGATGCTGGTAATGGAACGCGTCGTATTCGGCGACGGTTCCGAGCGGCTTGCCTTCCTGTTCTGCAACGCGGCGAAAATGCGTGCTGACATCGTTGATCAGCGCGTCGTCGAGATCGACAGCGTAGCCCTGGCTGCGCAGGTTGCGGGCAATGGTCTGAACCGCGGGTTGCGCCGCGCCGTTGGCGAGCGGCGCGATACAGGTATGCAGTTGGTCGGCCCCGAGGCGGGCGGCTTCCAGATACAGCAGCGGCGCGAGCCCGGTCAGGGCATGGCTGTGAAACTCGAGTGGAATGCTGCCGCAAACGCGTTTGAGAGCCGGCACCAGCGTGCGCACCCGGTCCAGCGTGAGCAGTCCGCTCGGGTCTTTGAGCATGATCGCATCGACTCCCGCCCGCGCGCTCAACTCGCCGGTCTTGGCCACATACATGGCATCGGTATGCACCGGGCTTTCGCTGAACACCACCGCTCCGACCGCCCGCGCGCCGAGTTTTTTCGCCAGGCGCAGGCTGTCCACGATGTTGTCCATGTCATTGAGCGCATCAAAGGCGCGCACGCTGCGGATGCCGCAGGCGATCAGCCGTTCGATCCAGAGCGCGTTGATGTCATCCGGCAGCATGTCGAAGGAGAGCACGCTTTTGCTGCGCAGATTCGCCTGCAGCGGCGTATGCGTTACCCGTTCGCGCATGAGGCGGATGCGCTCCCACGGATTTTCCCTGAGATGACGGATGGCGACATCGAACTGCACGCCGCTCATGAGATCGATCACCTCAAAGCCGGCGCGGTCGAGTTTGTCCGCGATCGGCAGCATCATCGCGGTCGTCATGCGCGTGGCCCACAGGCACTGATGGCCGTCGCGCAGCGTGGTGTCCATGAAGCGGATTGGCCGTTGGCTACTCGGCTTGCACATTAGCCTGACGCGCAATTTTCGCCCACTTGACGATGTCGTGTTTGAGCACCGATGCAAGCTCCTCGGGCGTGCTGCCCACGGGCTCGGCGCCCAAGGCCGCAAACTGCTCACGCATATTCCGATCCGCAACTGCGGCTACGACTTCGCGCTGCAGACGGCGGACGATTTCGGGTGGCGTCGCGGCGGGCGCGAACATCGCGGACCACGAGCCCAGCTCGAATCCTTTCAGCCCGGATTCGGAAATCGTCGGAATATCCGGCATCAGGATCGAGCGCTTGGCCGACCCGATGCCCAGCGCGCGCAGCCGCTTGTGCCGGATGTAGGGCGTGGCTGCCGCGGTCGATTCCCACGACATCGTGATGTTCCCGGAAAGAAGGTCCAGCGTGGCGGGCGCCAATCCCTTGTACGGCACGTGAACGGCCTTGATCCCGGCCATCTGATTGAACAATTCGAATCCGAGGTGCGACGAGCCACCGGTGCCGGAGGAGCCGAAGGTGAGTTGTCCCGGTCGCGCTTTGGCGAACGCGATCAGTTCCTTGACGCTCCTGACGGGCAGCGAAGGGTGCACGAGCAGGACGAACGGCGCGTCCGCGACGAGTGAAATCGGGGCGAAATCCCTGGCCGCATCGTAGGGCAGTTTCTTGAACATGACGGGATTGGTCGCATGCGTGGTCGTCGTGCCCATCAGCAACGTATAGCCGTCGGGCGCGGCGCGGGCAACGAGGTCACAACCGATGATGCCCGTCGCACCGGCGCGGTTATCGATGACGAAGGTCTGGCCCATGTTCTCGCTGAGCTTCCGCCCCATCAGGCGGGTCGTGATATCGGCGACGCCGCCCGCGGGCCACGGCACGACGAACCGGATGGGCTTTGCCGGATAGGACTGAGACGAGGCGTTGGCGCTGCACATTCCCGCGAGCACCAACATCGCGATCCTCAACCAGGATTGTTTTCGCATGATTAGATTCCGTGCTACTCAACGCTGATGTTGGCGGCCTTGACGATCGTTGCCCACCGCGCCGTATCCTCGTGGATGAATTTTACGAACTCCGCGCGCGAGGCGCTGCCTTCAGGCACGATGCCGACGGCGTTTTGGCGGTTCTTCACTTCGGGCGCCAGCATCGCCTTGTTGATTTCGGAGAACAGCCGGTCCGCGATCTGCCGCGGCGTTTTGGCCGGGGCAAACATGCCGTTCCAGTTGCTCGCGCCGAACCCGGGGAGGACATCGCTCACGGCGGGCAAATCAGGCAGCAACGCCTGGCGCTGCGGCGTGCTCACCGCCAGCGCGCGCAGCCTGTTACCCTTGAGGTGCGGCACCGCAGTGACATAAGTAGCAAACATGACCTGAATGTCGCCCGACACCATATCGATCAGGGCCGGGCCGCCGCCCTTGTACGGCACATGCGTCATGCGGATGCCGGCCTGGCGCTGGAAGAACTCACCGACGAGGTGATCGAACTGACCGAGTCCGGAACTGCCGAAGCGCACGTTTCCGGGCTGCTTCTTCGCCCAGTCGATGAATTGCTGGATGTTCTTCGCGCCGCCAATCGAAGGATTGACCACCATGACGTTGATGAGCTCGGCCACGCGCGTGAGCGGCAGAAAGTCCCGCACGGCATCGTACGGCAACTTCTTGTAGAGCGACGGGCTGATCGAGAGCGGGCCTACGCCGCCGACCAGCAGCGTATAGCCGTCAGGCTCGGCGCGGGCCAGCATCTCCGTCGCGAGGCGTCCGGCGGCGCCAGCCCGGTTGTCAACCACCACCGGTTGGCCCATCTGCGCGACAAGTTGCTCGCCGAGCGTGCGCCCTATGGTGTCAGCCGCTCCGCCGGCCGGAAACGGAATTAGTATTCGAATCGGCTTGACCGGATATTTCGCCTGCGCAAATGCCGCCGGCGCGCAGGCAATCCACGAGGCCGTGATGGACAACACGAAACCCGCCAACACTTGCGCTTTTTTTTGCATGTGCACCCCTCCTTGGCAATCAAGGTCGCGGTCAACGTGCCGCGGCAGCGCTTGCGGCAAAGCCTACACCAAAGGCCCGCTTACGTCGCCAACGTCCGCGCGCCCCCGTGACACGTTGCCGGAACGCCCGGTTG
>JACPTJ010000562.1 GCA_016192835.1 Betaproteobacteria bacterium | reverse complement strand
GTGACAATAGGGCGTTGGTTACCTGCTCACTCCGTGTCAACCGCGACCGGGCGATTCATCCTGTTCAGACAATAACAGGCAGGTTGAGAAAGCGCGCGTCGTCCTCGCGGATATCGCTGATGAATACGTGATTCGGTTCCTGAGTCAGGACGAAGTCCAGGTTCGCGTTCTGGATCGCCATGTTCGCGGTAACCCCGCATGCCCAGAATACCGGAACCTCGTCCGGTTTTATCGTCACCCGCTTGCCGAAGTCCGGCTTGTCGATATCGGCGATGCCTATCCCCTGGGGATCGCCTATCCACATCGGACTTCCATGTGCGCTGGGAATACGCGAGGTCACTTCGATGGCCCTCGGCAGCATGCTCCTCCTGATCGGGCGCATGGTGACCGCGATGGGTCCCCAAAACGGACCGGCGGGATTCGTCATGACGTTCGTGACGTAGATCGGAATCGGGACATTTTCTTCGTTGTGCCTCATGGGAATTCCCGCCTTCATGAGCGTTCGCTCGAAAGTAAAGCTTCCGCCGACGAAGAACGTAACGAGATCGTCCCGCCAGTATTGCGTTATTTCGTTGACGGTTGCCGTCACCTTGCCGTGGTTCCAGACCCGGTAGCGCGGGCAATCGGTTCTGACATCGGCGCCCGTGGCCAGTAGCCTGGGCTCGTAAACACCGGGTTCCAGCACTTCAACCACGGGTTGCGGCGCCGGGTTGCGCTGACAGAACAACAGGAAATCGAAAGCATGGCGTTGCGGAATCATCTTCATGCTCAGCTGCAGGTAGCCGTAGCACATGCCGGAGGTCTGCCGCACGAGTCCCTCTCTGAACAGCAGCCTCGCCTCCCGTGGCGAAAGACTCCCGTAGTCCACGTTGTCCGAAAAGTCCATACTTACTCGCCTTTGATTTTGGCCGCTGCGATCACTTTCGCCCACTTCGGAATTTCGTTCTGCACGAAGGCGGTGTACTGCCCGGGCGTGCTGCCGACCGGGTCGACGCCTTGCGAGACGAGCCGCTCGCGGAGGTCGGGCGACTTGAGCGCGCGCACGATCTCGCTGTTGAGCCGATCGATAATCGCCGGCGGGGTTTTTGCAGGCGCGGACACGCCGTACCACGCGGTCACGTTATAGCCGGGGACGCCGCTTTCCGCGACCGTGGGGATGTCGGGACTACCCGTCGAACGTGTCGCTCCGGTCACCGCAATGGCACGCAGCTTGCCCGCGCGCGCATGCTGGATCACGGTGAGCATGCTGCCAAACATCAGCGAAGTCTGACCGGCGAGCATCTCGGTCAAGGCCGGGGCGCCACCCTTGTAGGGAATGTGTACCCACTTGATGCCGGTCATGATCTGGAACAACTCGGCGGAGAGATGTACTGTCGTCCCGGTCCCCGAAGACGCGTAATTGATCTGGCCCGGATGCTTGCGGGAAAACGCGATGAGTTCCCGCACCGTTTTCGGCGGAAAGGATGGATGCACGACGATCAGGTTCTGCGCTTCCGCAACCAGCGAAATGAATGCGAAATCCCTGACCGGGTCGAAGGCGAGCTTCATCAGCGACGCATTGGTCGCGTGGCCCTGCGCATTGAGAAGTATCGTGTGGCCATCAGGCGCTGCGCGCGCGGCCAGTTCCGTGGCAATCGCGGTGTTCGCGCCGGCGCGATTCTCCACCAGCACCGACTGACCCATCGTCTCGCTGAGCTTATGCGCGAGCCCGCGCGCAAGGATGTCGGTGGTGCCGCCGGGCGCAAAGCCGACAAGAAAACGGATCGGCTTCGAGGGATAGCCGCCCGGGGCCTGCGCGGCGAGCAGCGGCGGGCAAGCAAGCCACGCTGCCGCAACTACCACGCGCAGCGCGTGCCTGTGCATAGCGGTAGTGATGCCGAAGACCCGTAACTCCGGATTTTCGATTATTCGATCTTGGTGCCAGAATCGCGTATTGCTTTCGTCCACTTGGCGTCCTCCCGCCTGATATAGGCCGCAACCTCTGCCGGGCTGCCGCCGAGCACGTTGACCCCGATTTTTGCGAGGCTGCCGCGCATTTCAGACGTGGCGAGCTGACGGGCGATTTCGGCGGACAGCTTCGCCACGATGTCTTTTGGAGTTTTGATCGGCGCGAAGATTCCGTACCAGCCGGAGATCTCGAATCCGGGCAGTCCCGATTCGGCGACGGTTGGCAAGTCAGGCACAAGCGGATCGCGCTTCGACGCAGCGATACCGAGCGCCTTCACGCGGCCCGTGCCGAGCTGGGGCAAGGCGGCAGGCATGTCAAGCGACAAGAAGTGCACCTGCCCGCCCATGAGTCCAATGAGGGCGGGCCCGCTGCCGGTGTACGGCACATGCACCATGTCGATACCGGTCATGCCTTTGAAGATTTCTCCGGCGAGGTGATGCGGCGACCCGACACCCACGGATGCATAGGTAACCGGTTTCTGCTGCGCCTTCACGAAAGCTACGAAGTCCGTGACGGTAGCCGCGGGGACGGATGGGTTCACCAGCAAAACATGAGGCACGAATCCCACCAAGCTCACCGGCACGAAATCGCGCTGGGGATTGTAGACAAGCTTGGGGTTAAGCGCAGGGTTGACCGATATCGTGCTCGTCGACCCCACCAGTAGCGTGTAACCGTCCGCAGGCGCCCTCGCCGCGATTTCGGAGCCGATCGCGCCCGCAGCGCCGCCGCGGTTATCGATAACGACGTTATGCCCGAAGCTCTTGCCCAACCCTTGACCGATGATTCTTCCGATCGCGTCGACCGCGCCCCCCGGGGGAAAGGGGACAATCAACCGGATCGGTTTGGATGGATAAGACTGCGCACCAGCGAGCGGGGAGAGCGCAGCCACTGCCAGGATTGAGAGTACCCAAGCCGCTTTGCAGGGAATCGACAGCGAAGTTTTCATTTTCCTCCCGGAACAAAAACGTTGGCCCCGTTCCTTATGACCATTCGAGGTGGCGGGATGGAACAAAGCTTAGGCAACCGTGCGGCGAAAGTCAACGCGTAGCGTTTGTCATTGAATCGGCGCGACCTGTCTGTCTTGGCAACGCGCGGCGGAAGCAATATCATGCAAGGTCATAAGCGTCATCGGCAGCGCCAGTCCTTGCACCGCGAGCCTGCTCCCGGTATGAAACCCAGCCAATCTCACATTCACACGATCCGCAATCTGCGCTATCACGTGCGCACCTGGGGTGACGCGAACGCAACGCGGATGTTTCTGCTGCATGGCTGGATGGATGTCTCGGCGTCGTTCCAGTTTCTGGTCGATTGCTTCAAGCGCGATTGGTACGTGATCGCGCCGGATTGGCGCGGTTTCGGCTTGAGCGAATGGGCGCACGATGGTTACTGGTTCCCCGATTACTACGCTGATCTCGACGCGCTGCTGGAAATTTATCAGCCGGATGCTCCGGTCAACCTGCTCGGGCACAGCATGGGCGGCAACGTCGCC
Source organism: Betaproteobacteria bacterium (assembly GCA_016192835.1). Lineage (GTDB taxonomy): Bacteria > Pseudomonadota > Gammaproteobacteria > Burkholderiales > SG8-41 > PALSA-1004. The sequence goes on along the minus strand of JACPTJ010000562.1, from coordinate 1,686 downwards.
TGCAATTATGCCGGCATCCGCCCGGCGCGTGTCGCGAAACTGATTTCGATGGAGGGTTTCGGCTCGTGGCGCACCTCAGCGGGCAAAGCACCCGCACGTTACGAGCAGTGGCTCAAGGAATTGCGCGATCCGCCCGCTTTCAAATCCTACGCATCATTCGACGCGGTCGCCGCGCGCCTGCGGCAAAACAATCCGCGGCTCACTGACGACCCTGCGCGCTTTCTCGCACTGCACTGGGCCAAGCAGATCGCGCCCGGCGAAGTGGTGCTGCGCAGCGACCCCAGGCACAAAATCGTGAATCCGGTGTTGAGCCGCATCGAGGAGATACTCGCGTGCTGGCGCCGCGTCAGCGCGCCGGTGCTGTGGATCACCGGCGCCGAGTCCAAAGCGCCCGGCTGGCGCGCCGACAGCGCTGCGCAACTCGCGGAGCGCAAAGCCGCGTTCAGGGATTTTCGCGAATTCACGCTCGCCGACTGCGGCCACATGATGCATCACGACCAGCCCGCGCAGCTCGCGGCCATCATCGAGGATTTTTTGACCCGGCCGTGATTCCGGTGTCATGGCGGGCCCGGGCCGGTTTTCGGGGGTCAAGCGCCATTGCCTGCACGAAATTGATCTAGAATGGCGTTTCGCGGCAATGCCCCGCGGCGAGGGCAGCCGGTAACTCATTAGCGAGGAGACAGCCATGCAACTCATTGAAGAGCGTATCGGCGATGCTTTGGTGCTCAAAGCATCGGGCCGGATCGACCGCACCACCGCCGACGGCTTCAAAACCGCCCTGCAGCCGCATCTCGAGCAATGCAAGCCGGGCGGCCATGTCATCGTGCTGGACTTCTCCGCGATCGAGTACATCAGCAGCGTCGGCTTTCAGGTCTTGCTGGTGGCGCAGAAACGGGCCAAGACCCAAGCCGGGGTCATCGCGCTGGCGGCACTTCAGCCCGGTGTAAAAGCAGTATTCGAAATCGCCAATTTCTCCAAGGTGATCCGCTGCTACGACAGCGTGCGAGGCGCGTTGGCCGAACTGTCTCCCTCGGCGCTTGCTTCGTACACGCAGGGAGTCTGATCGAGCGTCATCGCCGCCCGTAATCTGCTATCTTTAACCGATCGGTAACCAGGTCGCGCTGAGATGATTGGAGCCTCGCTCACGGTCCGTTTGTCGGCCACGATCGTCGGGATCGTGATTGCGGCCGCCATCCTGACGGTCACCCTCAACTACCTGAAGTTCCGGAGCCTGCTGGAGAACCACAGCGCCGGCATTTACCAGTTCGTCGTCTCCGACCTGCGTTCCACCGTCGAGGCGGGAATCGATCTCGGCGTGCCGCTCAACGTGCTGACAAACATCCAGACCGTGATCGACCGCCGCAACGCGCAGGACAAGACCATCCTGCGGATTGCGGTCTTCAACCAGTCCGGCCGCATCATCTTCGATACCGACCGCTCCCGCATCGGGGAGGCGATTCCACCGGCGTGGCGTCCGGCCCACGCCGTCTCGGAAGGCTGGCGTTTCAGCCGCGGCGAGGAGTGGATTGCGGGCGCGCCTATCGTAAATAACTTCCAGAAGGAAGTCGGCGGAATCGTGCTGCGCTACGACCCCGACGTGGTCGGACGCAAGACCACGTCCATTCTCGTTGCCATGACATCCGAAGCCGTGCTCGTCAACGGGATCGGCTCTTTGCTGGCCATCCT
>JACPTJ010000561.1 GCA_016192835.1 Betaproteobacteria bacterium | reverse complement strand
TGCCAAAGGGTCCAGGTTCCGCCACATGGTGCGCGTCGAAGTCCATCTCGTGGACGGCACGAAGATGGAGCGCACCGTCGAGGCCGGGCGCGGCAACGAGAATAACTTCGCGACCGAAGCCGAGGTGGTGGAGAAATTCGAGAAACTCGCGACTCACGTGCTGCCGCGGCCGCAGGTCGAGCGGTTGCGCGATTCGATGCTCGAGCTCGAAGCGCTGGGGGATGCGGCGCAAATCGCGCGCCTGCTGGTGAAGATTACGTGACCCGCCGAATGATGATCCTGATTACAATGCCTGCAATGGCCCTCGCCGCCCTCATCGCCGCGCTGTCGATGACCGATGCCATGGCGCAAGCCCAACCGTATCCCTCGCAGCCGGTGCGCATCATCGTTCCCTTTCTGGGCAGCGATCTTCCTGACAACGTGGCGCGCATCGTGGCGGGAAAGCTCGAAGAAAAGTCCGGCCACCGGTTTACGGTTGAAAATAATCCGGGGGACGACGGCCACTTCGGCGCCGAGATCGTCGCCAAAGCGCGCCCCGATGGATACACACTGTTGTTCGCGCCGATCACCGGCTATGCGGCAGCGGCCGGCCTGCGCGCCCGGCTTTACTACGATCTGCTCGCGGATTTCACACCGGTGACGCTGGTTGCCAACGAGCAGCAACTGCTGCTGGCGCATCCTTCGCTACCGGTGAAATCTGTCGCAGCGCTGATTGCGCTGGCGAAAGCGCGGCCCGGAGAGATCCGATGGGCATCTCACGGCAATGCCTCGCTGTCGCGACTCGAGCTGGAAATGTTCAGGGCGCTGAGCGGCATCAACTTCAACCGCACGCCTTTCAGCGAGAGCGGGGTCGGGCTGCCCCCATTGCTCGTCGGCGATGCCGATCTGCTGTTCGACGGCCTTGCTGCAACCCTGCCTCATATCAATGCGGGCAGGCTTCGGGCGATCGCGGTGGCCGGGTCGAAGCGCGCGCGTGCGCTGCCCGAGCTGCCGACCGTGGCAGCCGCCGGCGTCCAGGGCTTCGAGGCCGATCATTGGTATGCAATGCTCGCGCCGGAAGGTATTGAACTGTCCGTCGTCAACAAACTCAATGATGATTTCGCACAGGCCGTCGGCGCGGGTGACGTCGGCGAGCGCGTGCTATCGCTAGGCTTCGAGATGCAACGCAGCACGCCCGCGGCGCTTGCCGCCATCATGCGTGCAGATGTCGCCAAATGGGCAAAAATCATCAAAGCGTCCGGAATCAACCGCCGCTAGTGCGGCACGTATAATACCCCCCAGAAAGTGACTATTCCCATGCAGTCGTTCGATGTAATCGTGGTTGGCAAAGGCAACGCAGCGCTGTGCGCGGCGATTGCAGCCCGCGACGAAACGGGTGCGCGCGTGGCAATGCTCGAAGCCGCGGCGGTGGATGAATCCGGGGGCAACACCCGCTTCGCCGGAGGCATGATGCGATTCGTCTACAACTCGGTCGAAGACCTGCGGCTCTTGGCCGATATTCCCGACGATGAGGCGCAGAACACCGATTGGGATACCAACACGCAGGATCAGTACTTCGACGATCTGTATCGCGTCACGGGTTTTCGTACCGATCCCAGGCTCAGCGAAATCATGATCACGCGTAGCCTGGAAGCGATGGTGTGGCTGCGCAGCCAGGGCGTGCGCTTCGTGCCGAACTATCGCGCCGCCTCCGCCGTGGTCGACGGCCGGCGCAGATTCTTTGGCGGCATGGCGATCGAAGTGTCCGGCGGCGGCCCGGGCCTGGTCCAGTACCTCGATGCGGCAGCGCTCAAAACAAAGGGCATCGAGATTTTCTACGAAACGCGCGCGGTGTCGCTCATCTACGACGGCGAACGCGTGCTGGGCGTGCAGGCCAAGCATAACGGCAAGCCGGTGGAATACCGCGCACCCGCGGTGATACTCGCCTGCGGCGGTTTCGAGGCCAATCCCGAGTGGCGCACGCGCTACCTCGGGCCGGGCTGGGAACTGGCCAAAGTGCGCGGCACGCGTTTCAACATGGGCGAGGGTTTGAAAATGGCGCTCGACATCGGCGCCTGCCCCTACGGCAACTGGTCGGGCCGCCACGTAACCTCGTGGGAACGCCACGCTCCGGAGTTCGGCGATCTTGCCATGGATCACGCCTGCCACCGGCATAACTACCCGCTGTCGCTCATGATCAACGCCGACGGCAAGCGCTTCGTGGATGAGGGCGCTGAATTCTACGGCTATACCTATGCCAAGTACGGCGAAGAAGTATTCAAGCAGCCGGAGCAGTTCGCGTGGCAGGTGTTCGACGCGAAAGTAATTCACATGCTGCGGCCTGAATACCACGGCAAGGTCGCAACCCGGGTCACGGCGCACACGCTGGAAGAACTTGCCGGCAAAATGGAAGGCGTCAATCCCGAGGGGTTTCTCAGGACCGTGCGCGAATTCAACGCCGCGGTGCGCAAGGACGTGCCGTTCAACCCCGGGATCAAGGATGGACTTTGCACGGTGGGAATCGAGCCGCCGAAGTCGAACTGGGCGAATCCGCTCGACACCCCGCCGTTCGAGGCCTACCACACGACCGCCGGGATTACTTTCACGTTCGGCGGTCTGCGTATCGACCCCGAGACCGGACAAGTGCTCGACGTGAACCTGCAGCCGATCCCCGGGCTTTACACGGCGGGCGAAATGGTGGGCGGCCTGTTTTACTTCAACTACCCGCTCGGTTCGGGACTCGTCTCCGGAACCGTATTCGGCAGGATCGCCGGTGCCGCGGCAGGCGCTGCGGGAAAACGGTAATCTGCTGCACCAGAAATGTCTGAGCAACGGCACAACGCCAAACGGCCAGTGTGCGAATCAGCCGCGGAGCGCGCAACGATCACGCGGCAGCTCGCGAGCTTCGTGGCCGATACCCGGATCAGGGACATCCCCCCGGACGCGCTGCGCCGCGCGCGCGATGCGCTGATCGACACGCTCGGCGTCGGTCTCGCGGGATCGCGCGAGCCGGGCGCAAAAATTGCCCGGCAGTACGCGCAGGAACTCGGTGCCAGGCCGCAGGCGAGTGTCTGGGGAACCCCGCTTGCGACATCGCCTGCGGAGGCTGCGTTTGCAAATGGCATCAGCGCGCACGCGCTCGATTTCGACGACAGCATGCCGACGCTGCGCGGCCATCCGAGCGCACCGCTCATTGCGGCCGCGCTCGCGGTCGGCGAAGTCACCGGCGCGAGCGGCAGGTCGGTGCTGGCGGCTTATGTTCTGGGAATCGAGATCGGAGGAAAACTGGGGCGCGTGCTGGGGACCGGGCATTACATGCGCGGCTGGCATACCACTTCCACCGTCGGAACGTTTACGGCAACCGCGATTGCCGCGCGTCTCTGGAGACTCGATGCCGGCGCGCTGCAAAGGGCATGGGGTATTGCCGCATCGCAGGTCAGCGGCCTGGTGCGCAACTTCGGCACCATGACCAAACCGTTTCACGCGGGCCGCGCAGCGCGCTGCGGCGTGCTGTCCGCATGGCTGGCGAATCGCGGCCAAACTGCGGACAACGCGATCTTCGATGGCAAGAACAACGTGTTCGAGACCTACGGCGCCAATGGCGCGCCGCTCGCCGGGATTGCCGGCAGGCTCGGTGAGCCCTGGGAAATCGTCGAACCGGGCAACTGGGTCAAGCGCTGGCCCTGCTGCTATGCCGGCCATCGCGCGATCGGCGGCCTGTTCGAGCTGCTCGAGCGGCATCAGATACGCACGGATGAGATCAAGGCAATCGCGGCGGGATTTCCGCCCGGCAGCGACACCGCGCTGATCAGCACCAACCCGCAAACCGGGCTCGAAGGAAAATTCAGCGTCGAGTACGCGCTCGCGGCAGCCGCGCTCGACCGCAAGCTCACGCTTGAATCTTTCACCGATGCGATGGTGCAGCGTGCCGCGCTGCGCAGGCTGATGTCCAAGGTGCGCCGCTACCGCGTCGCGGACAGCAAGGTGCACGGCCTTGACACGTTCACCGACATCGAAATCGATACCGCGCGCGGACGCTTCAGCATGCGGGTCGAGCGCACACCCGGGTCACCGGGCTGGCCGCTCACGGCCGCCGCGCGCACGGAGAAATTCATGGATTGCGCGGCGCGCATCCTGGGCGCGCGCGGCGCCGGACAACTGCTCGCGCTCGCGCAGCGCTGCGAGCGGCTGCCGGACATCGGGCAACTGCTGAAGGCCACCGTCCCGGCTACCGCGCGCTGATTCCGGTATTCCGGATTTGCGTCAGCCCTTCAACTCGACCAGCACCTGGTCGCCTTGCGGCGTGAATCTGGTGCCGAAAGGAGCGCTGCGTTTCGCGATATCCTCGAGCGTCGCGCGCTCGTTCGCAAGCGCACACGGCACGGTTTCATTGACGGCGTTGTGCCGCACGAATTGAAACTTCGCGCCCGCCACGGCGCGGCCTTCGAGCGTGATGCTCGCCAGCATCCCGACCCAGTCGCCGACTCCCATGCCGTCGTGGTGGCCGGTGTGAAAGGAAAAGCTGCCCAGTCCATAGACGACTGGTTTGCCCTTATAGACGTCGACCGGCAGCGAGTAGTGCGGCCCGTCGCCGATCACGACCTCAGCACCTGCATCGATTGCCGCGTGCGCGATTTCGGTCATGTAGGCGAGCACCTCCCGGTGCAGGCCCCAGTGGCACGAGGCAACCACGATGTCGCACCGCGCGCGCAGCGCCGCGATGTCGTCCCTGAACCACTGCAGATATTGCGGATCGGCCCAAGTCACGATTTCCGGCGGGATACCAGGACGATTTGCCGGCGGGATTTCGCGGCGCGTCTTGTGCAGCGGCAGCTGGTAGGCCGTATGACCGCGGATGACCGCAACCCCGGTGGCGTTGGCGCCCGCTTCGTGATTGGTGGGCCAGTAGACCGACGTGCGTTGCAGGAAACCGGCGCGCAGCCCCCCGTGCTCGAGTATCACCGGCGCGCGCGCCGCGTCCCGGTTCACGCCCGCCCCGGTGTGAGGGATACCCAGTTCGTCCAGCCGCGCAATCGACGCCTTGATCGCGGCCTCGCCGTAATTGACGTTGTTGGCGATTCCCACCGCATGGATGCCGGCGAGCTTGAGCGCTTCGCCGGCTGCCGGGGCCGCAAAAAAACCTTCGTTCTCAACCGCGCGGCCGCCCGGCGGATCGTAGAAACAGCACTCGAGATTGCTGAACACGAAATCGGACCGCCTGAAAACCGGCGCGACCAGCCGGAACGGCACGCCGGGCTCGGTGACATTCATCAAATTAACGTCTCCGGTGAGCAGCATCGTCTGCGGCATGCGGTTTCCTTGTTTGCGCGCGTCGTTCGGCGGAATGATTGATTATATTCGACGCTCACTCCGTCCGGCAAACCGGTTGACCGGGCCCATCGACAACAAACTCACGTGGTAAAATACGGTCCCAACGGCATACGAGACCTTATGGCGCTCACACCCCTCACCGCACTGTCTCCGCTCGATGGGCGCTATGCCGGCAAGCTCGAACCATTGCGGCGGCATTTCAGCGAACTCGGCCTGATCGGCTACCGGGTCAGGATCGAGATTGAATGGCTCAAAGCGCTCGCCGCCGAGCGCGTAATCAAGGAAGTGCCGGCATTCTCCGCCGCGACGATCAGGCAGCTCGACGCCATCGCCGGACAGTTCTCCGAGGCCGACGGCGCGGCAGTCAAGGCCATCGAGGCGCGCACCAACCACGACGTGAAGGCGATCGAGTATTTTCTCAGGGACAGGCTCGAAGCCAACGCCGAAATCGCGAGGGTCGCCGAATTCATTCATTTCGCGTGCACCTCGGAAGACATCAACAACCTGTGCCACGCGCTGATGCTGAAAGCAGCGCGCGACGAAGTCATGCTGCCCGCGCTCGGCCAGATTATCGAATGCCTCGCTGCGCTCGCGCACCAGCTCGCCGGCGCCGCGATGCTTGCGCACACGCATGGCCAGCCCGCGAGTCCGACCACCCTCGGCAAGGAACTCGCGAATGTCGTGGCGCGATTGCGGCGCGCCCGCGACCGGATCGCGGCAGTGAGTCTGCTCGGCAAGATCAACGGCGCGGTCGGCAACTACAACGCGCATCTTGCCGCCTACCCCCGCGTCGACTGGGAAAAATTCGCGCGCCGCGTGGTCGAGGGACTCGGGCTCGAGTTCAACCCCTACACGATCCAGATCGAGCCGCACGACGCGATCGCCGAACT
>JACPTJ010000560.1 GCA_016192835.1 Betaproteobacteria bacterium | reverse complement strand
CCCGGACGCGAGGAACTCGCACCGCCGGCGGTTGATGCGGCGCCACCGCATGCGGTGGCGTCGCTCCCACAGCAATTGCAGGACGCGTTGTCGCTACCGCGCGTGAAGAACCTGCTCGGCATCGTGGCTGGCATTTTGCGCGCGCCATCGCCCGCGGCGGCGTTCGAACAGATGTTCCTGCAGGAAGCAGGCGCCGATTATCGTTGCGCCGATGGCACGCCGGCCAGGGACTACGACACCATATTCCGCGGCACCTGCACCGGTTTTCGTTACGACGGCAGCGCGACTTTCGCGAACCTGCAGCCGGTTCCGGCGCGCCGCGCCGGGGCGTTGATCGCAAGCGCGGTGGTGCCGAGCTCAAAATACGCGGTCGGATTGATCGGGTCCGGCGGCGAGCCGAATCCGCTGCTGCTCGAGCGGCTGGCTGCGCTGGCGCGCGGCATGAAACGGGCGGGCGGGGGCATCGTGCTGTTTCTACCGCCCTTGTTGCCCGGCATGGAGCGTGCATTTCTCGCCGCGGCGCACACCGCGGCGCCGTTGCGGCGCACCAAAGAAGTTCTCGGCGCGTGGGCACGCGACCACGATCTGGTTATCATCGACGCCGGGCAGTCGGAACGCTATGGTTGCGTGGCGGAAGAATTCGTTGACGAGCATCACGCCTTGCCGCAGTGTTATGCGCGCATTTTCACGCGCTTCTGGAACGACCGGCAAGCGCCGATCAAGCCGGGGTTGTGGAGTGGGGACTAACCACCGGTGACTGGTAATTGGTGATTAGTGATTGGTAAATTCAAAATCGACTTTCGACAGTGCTTTGATCAACACTAATCACCAGTCACCAATCACGAGTCACCCAATGAGCATCGGCCATCTCAGGCTTTTGGTGCTGCTCGCGGCCGTCAGCTATCTGCCGACGCTCGCGTTCTACTACGTCGGCGAGGAGGCGATATTCCCGATCGTATCGCTCGAAATGTGGCACCAACGCGACTGGACCCAGCAATCGCTGTTCGGGCTCAATCCCCTGCACAACCCGCTGTTCAACTGGCTGATCATCCCGCTCGCCGCGCTCACGGGATGGGAATACGTGCTGCCAGTGACTCGCGCCATCACGGTGGCGGCGACGCTGGCAACGGCCGCCACGGCCGGCTGGCTCGCGTGGCGGTTGCGGCGCGAAGTGGCCTTCGCCTGGTTCGCGGCGCTGGTTTATCTGACGCTTGCCGACGTGCTGCTGTATCGCGGCTGGCTTGCGTACGTCGATCCGTTATTCGGTTTTTTCGTGTTTGCCGCGATCGCGACGCTGTGGGTGGCATGCGTAGAGCGCCGGCCGGCACTGATCGCACTGGCGGTGGCGAGTTTGACCTGCGCGTTTCTGAGCAAGGCGTTTACTGCCTACGCGTTCTACGGCGGCGCGGTGCTGGTGTTGATGGTTACGCCGCAATGGCGGCGTGTGCTGCTGAGCGCGCCGTCGCTTGCCCTGCACGCAGCGGCAGCGCTGGCACCGGCGTCGTGGCTCGCGCTTCTGCCCGCGAACGGGGGGCAGGGTTCGCGCATGTTCGCCGAGATCCTTGCCAAGCTCGCGCCGCCGGGACCGCTCGAATATCTGCAGCAGCTGGCGGGATTCCCTGCCGAGACCGTGTTGCGCTTATCGCCGGCGATCCTGTTGGCCGCGTATTTCGCGTGGCGCGGCCGCATCGAGCTGCACAGTGAATTCAAACCGCATTTCAGGACCGCGGCGTGGATCGCGCTCATCGGCTACCTGCCGTACTGGCTCGCGCCGCACGGTGCGATACGCTATCTGGTGCCGGTCTACCCGGTGATCGCTCTTGCGCTGGCGATGCTCCTGTGGTGCGCGGGAGAACAGGCGGCGACAACAACGAGGAACTGGCTCATCGGCGCAATCGCGCTCAAGTTCGTTGCGGCCGTATTCCTGTTTCCGTATTACCAGAGCCATTATCGAGGCGAGAACTATGCGCTGGCGGCGCGCGACATCATCGCGCGCACCTCCGGCCATCAGTTCTATACGATGGCCGACACCGCCAGCGGGCTGAGCGTTGCCGGATATGTCGATGTCTGGCGCTATCCGGCGGCGCCCCTGCGCTGGGCGCCTGAGCACTGGGAGTCGGGCTTCGTGTTGACCGAAACAGTCGATGCCTCGACGGGCAAAATTGCCGCGCGCTACGTTCTCGGTGGCGACGTGCTGTACCTGCTGTGCCGCGGCGCTGCGTGCCGGGCTAAACCATGAGCGCAACCGGGCAAAAATTCTCGCACGTCGGGAATTTCACCGGCTACATGGAAGTCGTAACGCGGCATTTTGCCGGCGCGGGAGCTGGGCTGCGCGTGCTTGACCTTCCCGCTGGCAACGGCAAGTTCGCCGACGCATTGCGTGCGCTGGGACATCAGGTGGTGTGCGCCGATATCAACCGCGAACGGCCCGACTACGTCTACGCCGACATGAGCGCGCCGCTGCCGTTCGGCGACGGGGAATTCGACGCAGTGATTTGTCTCGAAGGCATCGAGCACCTGCTCGACCCGGTGCAATTGATCGCGGAACTGGTGCGCGTTACGCGCCCCGGCGGGGAAATCGTGATTTCGACGCCCAACGTGTTGAACTGGTATTCGCGGCTGCAGTTTTTGTTCACGGGAACGTTTTATCAGTTCGCCCCAGGCGACGTGCCGCCGGTCGCGCCCGGCGAACAGCGCGATCGCGGACATGTATTTCCGCTGTCGTATTTCCAGCTGCGCTATTTGTTCGAGTGTGCCGGAGCGCGGGTGAAGCTGATTTCGGGCGATCACTGGAAACGCAAGGTCCTGATGCCGGTATACTTGCTGCTGCTGCCGTTCGCGTGGTGGTGGTCGCGCGCGCTGTTTCTGCGCAATCCCGAGGCCGCGGTTGAGGGCCGCAACCGCGAGCTGCTGTCGCACCTGTTTTCAGGGACCCTGCTGTTCAGCCGCTCGCTCATCGTCGTGTTCGAGCGCGTCCGGCCGGCGCAAGACGATATTCGGTGCACCACTGCGGGATGACGCAATGCTCGAAAAGCTGACGGCCCCCTACCGCGGGTACAAACTCAAGGACTTCAAGAAGGCGCTGGTGCGCCGTCTCAAGCTGCCGCTGTACCGGGGAAGTGAATTCGAGTGCCCCGTGTGCGATGCGCGGCTCAACCGTTTCAAGCCGATATTCAAGTCCTTTCCGCGCAAGCTCGCGGAGTCAGGCTTCGTCTATCCGATCGAGTCGTTCGAGACGCTGAACCTTGCTGCGTACTCGTGTCCGTCGTGCGATGCCTCGGATCGCGAGCGGCTTTACGCGCTTTGCCTGCGCCAGCGGCTCCCCGCGCTCGATGCGGGACAGCGCTACCGCTTTATCGATTTCGCGCCGTCGCTTGCGCTCTCGCGCCTGCTGCGCGCCATGGACCGTCTCGAGTACCGCACCGCCGATTACTTCCGCCCCAACGTCGATGACCGGGTCGACATCTCGGACATGCCGCTTTATGCCGATAATTCGGTCGATGCGTTCCTCTGCTCGCATATCCTCGAACACGTTCCCGATGACCGGGCAGCAATGCGCGAGCTGTTTCGCATCCTGAAGCCGGGCGGCTTCGGCATCGTGATGGTACCGCTCGTTGTCGGCGTTACCCAAACCCATGAGGATTCCGCGATTAACACCCCGGCGCTGCGCTGGCGCCATTACGCGCAGGACGATCACCTGCGGCTCTATGGCACACAGGATTTCGTGGCGCGGCTCGCCGCCGCGGGATTTGTGGTACGCCGGCTCGACCACGCGCATTTCGGGGCCGACACGTTCGCGCGCGCCGGAATTGCCGACAACTCGGTGTTGTACGTGGTCGAGAAAACGGCCGCCGGCCAAATCCAATTGTAGGGTGCGCTTGCGCACCGATTGCCGGATGGTGCGCAAGCGCACCCTACTCCAATTAAGGCGCGCGGCGCAGATAGATCAGCATATCGTGCCCGGTGCCGAGCAGGCGGGCGGGCAGGTTGGCGAACTCGGCAGCGATTTTGCTCAACCGGTAGAGCCAGCGCGGCGCGGCGCTCTCCTCGACGAAGCGCACCCGCGTGGTGCCGATATGCGCGACACCAAAACCCGTGCGGGCAGCGATGAGCGCGATCGAGCGCGGGTTGAAAAAGCTCACGTGCCCCGCATCCTGTGCGACATGGAAGTAATCCCAGCGCGCCCGCATCGCCGCAACGGTCCAGCTCGCAGTATTGCCGGTGCTCGCGATTAAAATGCCGCCGGGCTTGAGGATGCGATGGCATTCCTGCAGCAGCGCCATCGGAGCGGGCAAATGCTCGATGACTTCGAACAGCGTGGCGACATCGAACCTGGCGGCGGGAAAGCGTTGGTCCTCGAGCAATCCCTGGTGCACGGTGAGGCCGCGGTCGCGCGCCGCCGCTGCGATCTGCGGCGCGGGTTCCACGCCTTCCGCATGAAAACCCAGCTGCGCGGCTGCGGCGACGAAATCGCCGCGCGAACAGCCGACGTCGATCAGGCTGATTTCGCCCGGGGATTTTCCGAGCAGGCGCCCGGCGCGGGCGAGCCTGCGCCGGGCGAGCGCCACGCGGCGCGCCGATTCGGAGCCGCTCGGGCGGTTGAACCCGGGACTGTCGAATGCTGCCATCGAGCGCAGATATGCCGCGGTCGTGATCTGGCTGACGAGTTGGCCGCACGCCGCGCAACGCAGCAGCGGGCCCTCGGGAAGCACGATCGCGCTCGTTACGAGCTGCGCATCGCAGCCGACCGGGCAGCGCTGAATCAGGCGTGGTGAGGGAATACCCCCTCTCCCGCCTGGGCGGGAGAGGGTTGGGGTGAGGGTGGGGCGTCCGCCAATGCGGTTATCCATGAGTGTCAGGCACTTTTTGCGATCATCAATAGGTGCCGCCCAAGAGGCTTTCCGCGGCGGCGATCACGCGGCTTGCCGGCAGTTCGAGCAGGCAGTCGCTGAAGCTTGCCACGCGGCGGTCGCAGCCTTCCATGAGACAGGGCGCACAAGCTTGCACGCCCTGGATCAAGCACACATTGCCGCGCGTCTGGCTGCCGACGCGCCGCCATGGATTTTCGGGGCCCGCGTAGTTTCGCGGCCAGGGACCCCATTTTACCGGGTCGGTGGGCCCATAGAACGCGATCGTAGGAACGCCCGATGCGGCTGCCATGTGGGTGAGCGCCGTATCGGGACCGATATAGAGCTTGGCGCGCGCGATCAGGCACGCCGCTTGCGCGAGCGTCAGCTGACCGGCGAGATCGATCGCGCCAGGCATTGCTGCCGCATGCCGCCCGACGTATGCGCGCTCGAGCGCGTCGGAGCTCCCTGTGAGCACGAGCGCCAGCCCGCGTGCGGCCAGAGCGCGCGCGCAAGCAAGCCACGCCTCGTCGCGCCACATTTTGTAGTTGAACTTCGGGTAGAGGTGCAGCACGGCAAACGGCCGGTCGTTACCGGGTGCCGCGAGCAGCGCGCTCACGTGCGACTCATCCGCGGCGTGCCAGGCGGCGACGACCTCGTGGCAGGGCGGGATGTCGAGCAACGCCGCCAGTTCGAGATTCATCAGGACGGTGTGTAAGTTCAGGTTGTCGAAGGCGGCCCAGCGGTTGAGCAGCCATTTTTTCCAGCGATGCTTCGGCGTGTCGACCACCAGCCCTGCGCGCCAGCGCCCTGCAATCGCCGCATACAGGGTCGGCCGGTCGCTGGGCACCAGCGAGAGCGCGATATCGTAACGCCGTGCAATACCCGCGACCAGCGCGAAATGCTGCCACGGGCTTGGGCGCTCGGCGATCGTGATCACGCGCCGGATATCAGGATTGGCGGCCAGCACGCCTTCGGTGCCGGCGAATACCAGCGCGTCTATGTGTGTCTGCGGCCAGGCGCGCTGCAACGAGCGTATGAGCGGGGTCGCGAGCAGCACATCGCCGATGCGGCGCGTGACCACCACCAGTACCCGCCGCGGCGGAATCATAGTACCCCCGTGATTCGTGATTCGTGACTCGTGATTCGTGCCAGCACCGGCATTCGCTGCGATGGGATCATAGGTACCGGTCGACTCCGGCCTGCGCGACCACGCGGTCGGAGCGCAGGATTGCGTCGAGCCGGCGCTGGTTATCAGTGAGCCGGCTGCGGTCGTTTTCAGCGTGCCACAGATGAAACAGCGGTGCGGCGAAGCGCGCGCTTTTATGTTTGACGCCGGCATGCAACAGCCGGATCACGAGGTCTGAATCCTCAAGCCCCCAGCCTTCGTAGGTTTCATCCAGACCGTTCACGCGCAACAGGTCGTCGCGCCACGCCGCAAGATTGCACGTTTTGACGCCTTTCCAGCGTTGCGGCGCCGTTTTGCGAAAACCGCCGTCCGGAAGCGTCACGAGTGGCAGAGAGCGGTTAATGTCGCGCCTGAGCCAGGCGCCCAGCCACTGAGCGATCCGCCACTCGTGGATCGGCAGCGCGGCGCCCAGCACGCGCCGCGTAAAAGCCTCGCTCAGCAGGACGCGGTTGCCGGCGACAAACCAGCCGCGTTCGGCGAACCGCTGGTGCTGCGCGACAAAGCGCGGCGCCGGCACGCAATCGCCGTCGCTGAAAACGATGTACTCCGCACCCGTCGCGGCGAGCGCGCGGTTGCGGATCGCCGCGGCGCGAAATCCCCGGTCCTCGTGCCAGACGTGGGCAACCGGAAACTGCGCGTGCGATTTGAATGCCGCCACCACAGCGCGCGTGTCATCAGTCGAACCATCGTCGGCAACGATCAGCTCGAACCTGGCATCGCGCTGCGCCCCGTAGCCGGCGAGTACCGCCGCCAGCGCGTCGGGGCGGTTGTAGGTCGTGACGATGACAGCTATACGCATAATGGTG
>JACPTJ010000234.1 GCA_016192835.1 Betaproteobacteria bacterium | reverse complement strand
GACGCGCAACACCGTCGCTTGCTCCGTCATCGGGGGGCGGCGCGCGAGCGCGTTGACCCGGGCAAGCAGTTCGGCGAAAGCAAACGGCTTGGTGAGGTAATCGTCGGCGCCGGCCTCCAGTCCCTCGACGCGGTCGTTGACCCCGCCCAGCGTGGTGAGCAGGAGCACCGGTGCCTTGGTTCCCGCGGCGCGGATTGTTTTCACGATGGCGAGACCGTCAAGACCGGGCAGCATGCGGTCGATGATCATGACGTCGTAGCCGCCTGCGGAAGCGAGCAGAAGTCCGTCGCGGCCGTTCGCTGAGTGTTCCACCACGTGCCCGCGCTCGCGCAGCCCTTTCGCTACGTAGCCCGAGGTGTGCGGATCGTCTTCGATCAACAAGATCTTCATCGGTAAATCAGCGCGTCAGCCTTGGTGCACGTGCCTGTCACGCTGCCGGCCTGCGCTCAGGGACAGGCAAAGGCTCGAACTCGCCCTCGACCTTCTGGTGCCCGCCGTTTTCCTCGAGCGCCTCTTCGTGATACAGGCCAAACGGCTGCAGTACCGCCGAGTCGCTGTAAGAGAAGAGCACCGATTCGGAAGTTGCGTGGTGCTCGTGCCACGCCCAGCTCGGCACGACAAATGTGTCCTTCTCGTCCCAGTGGAACACCTTGCCGCCGATGATCGAACGTCCGCTGCCGTGGGTGACGTGATAGATCGTGCCCCCCGTGTGCCGGTGGGCCTGCGTGTGCCGGCCGGGACGCAGCAGCGACGCGAAGCAGGCCATGGTGGGAAGCGCCGGGCCGCCCGTGAGCGGGTTCGTGTACTCCACCGAGACGCCGTCGTAGGGACTGCCTTCGGCCTGCCCGGCCATCGCCTTCAGCGCCGCGTAAGTCTGCGCGAACTTGTAATTGAGGAGCGGCGAATGAATCGCGTGGTGCTTTACCCACGTTGGCCTCAAACTTCCCGCGCCGTAGAGCCGCAGCGACAGATCAGTTGGTTTCGTCACCGGAAATTTTTTTGCGCTGTAGGCCTCGTACAAGTTTGCTTCCAGCCCCTGTACGAGCGGCACGTCGAGACCGTCGAGCCAGATCATCGCGCTGGCGCCCTCGTTGCCGTGGTCGTGCCACGTCCAGTTGGGCGTCGTCACGAAGTCCCCCGGCTCCATGTACGATTTCTCGCCGTCCACCGCGGTGTAAGCGCCGCTGCCCTCGATGACCAGCCGCAGCGCCGAGGCCGTGTGCCGGTGCGAGCGCGCGACCTCGCCGGGCTTGATGATCTGGAGATTGGCGAGCAGCGTGTTGGAGGCCTGCCAGTCGGTCGTGATTCCGGGATTCGCCATCACCAGCACGCGCCGCTCGGCGAGCTCGATGGGAACGATTTCCGCCGCCTTGATGAGCAGCGGGCGGAAGTCGCGGTACTTCCAGAGATACGGCACCGTCGGCGGCTTCTTGGCGGTTCCCGCGGTTTGCCACAAGGCGCGGCCGTGTATGCGCTTTACTGCGTCGTAGAAATGGTCCAGTTCAGCCGTCCCGCTGACGGCACGCGAGCTCATTGTCATTGGCATCTCCCGGGCGTGTGGTGTTGCCGTGAATATAGCATTGTCCGATCCCGGCGTCCGCGTGCGCGCAAGCCAAGCCCGGCCTCGGAACAATCCATGAAAGGTTCATGTGACCGCCGCCGCCAACTCGCGCTTGATTTCATTACCGCCACGCCCGTCTTCCTCCTCCTGCTGCTGCAACGCCCACATCTCGGCGTACGCGCCGGCGCGTTCGAGCAGCTCGCGGTGCATGCCGCGCTCGACGATGCGCCCGCCGTCCATCACCAGGATCTGATCCGCGTCCATCACCGTGGAGAGGCGGTGCGCGATCACCAGCGTGGTGCGTCCTTCGGCGATGCGCACGAGCTCGGCCTGGATCGCCTGCTCGGTCGCCGAGTCGAGCGCTGAAGTCGCCTCGTCGAAAATCATGATGCGCGGGTTCTTGAGTATGGCGCGCGCGATCGCAACTCGCTGCTTTTCGCCGCCGGAGAGCTTGAGGCCCCGTTCGCCGACGCGCGCCTCGTAGCCGTCGGGCAGGCTCGAGACAAACTCGTGGATATGCGCGGCCTGCGCGGCGGCGATCACTTCCTCGTGCGCGGCATCGGGACGGCCGTATTGGATGTTGTAGTAAATCGTGTCGTTGAACAGCACGGTGTCCTGCGGCACGATGCCGATCGACCCCCGCAGGCTCATCTGCTGCAGATCGCGGAGGTCGATGCCGTTGATCGTGATGCGGCCGCCGCCGACGTCATAGAAGCGGTATAAGAGCCGCGCCAGCGTCGACTTGCCCGCGCCGCTGTGGCCGACCACTGCGATTTTGTGACCCGCTGGAATTTCGAAGCTCACATCGAACAGAATCCGGCGCCTGGCGTCGTAGTTGAAATCAACGTGCTCGAAGCGGACCGCCGCGCCGCCCGGCGCAAGCGCCGCCGCGCCCGGCCGGTCCTCAACTTCGCGATGCTGCGCGAGCAGGCGGAACATGCGGTCCATGTCGATCAGCGACTGCTTGATCTCGCGATACACCATGCCGAGAAAGTTGAGCGGGATGTAGAGCTGGATCAGCAGCCCGTTGATCAGCACCAGGTCGCCGAGCGTCAGCTTCGCGTCGACCACGCCTTGTGCCGCGAGGATCATCAGCAGCGTCACCGCGATCGCGATTATGCAGCTCTGGCCGATATTGAGGATGCCGAGCGAGGCCTCGTTTTTGACGGCTGCCGCCTCGTAGTGCTGCAGGTTCTCGTCGTAGCGCCCCGCCTCGTACTCCTCGTTGTTGAAGTACTTGACGGTTTCGTAATTGAGCAGGCTGTCGATCGCACGCGTCGTGGCTTTCGAGTCGAGGTCGTTGGCGCGACGCCGGATCTCGATGCGCCATTCGGTGACCCAGAAGGTAAAGCCGATATAGAACCCCACCGCAACGAAGGTGATCGCGGCAAAACGCCAGTCGAACTTTGCCAGCAGTACCGCAGCCACCAGGCTGAATTCCAGGATCACCGGAATGATCGAAAACACCATGAAGCTAAGCAAGGTGCCGATGCCGCGGGTGCCGCGCTCGATGTCGCGCGTCATTCCGCCCGTCTGGCGGTCGAGATGAAAGCGCAGCGACAGGCTGTGCAGATGGCGGAACACCGTGAGCGCGATGCGGCGGATCGCGCGCTGCGTGACGCGCACGAACACAAGGTCGCGCAACTCCCCGAACAGGGTATTCGACAGCCGCAGCGCGCCGTAGGCGACCAGCAGCGCCAGCGGCAGCAGTAGCGCCGCCTGCCTGGGGTCGAGCGCATCGACTATTTCCTTCAGCACCAGCGGCACGCCGACGTTGGCGAGCTTGGCGATGACCAGGAATACGAGTGCGAGCAGCACGCGTCCGCGGTACTCCCACAGGTAGGGCAGCACCCGCGCCACGTTACGCCACTCGTTGCCGTGGACGACCGACGCCTCGGGGGCGCCGGCGGATGATGCGGACTGGCGATGGAAGGCCATCCGCGGTCAGCGCTTGACGATCACCGCGTGCGCGCCGGGCAACACGGCGTACGGAAGACCAGCGGGCAGCTGGCTGAGCTGCGCTTCGATTTCGAGCGGAAATTCGACGGATTCCCGGCCGCCGCGCGTGAGGAAGCCGCTACCAGCTTTGAGTTTCTTGAATAGCATGCGGGTGCGTGAAGTGCTGCCGCTATCCTAGCACGGCGCTGGAATGTAAAAATTTGTAAATTCAGTACCCGGCGCCCCGCGAGCGGAGTCTAATAGGTGCAACGTTCGCACGGGAGACTGTCATGA
This sequence comes from Betaproteobacteria bacterium, assembly GCA_016192835.1. Lineage (GTDB taxonomy): Bacteria > Pseudomonadota > Gammaproteobacteria > Burkholderiales > SG8-41 > PALSA-1004. Next base: position 331 of record JACPTJ010000234.1, on the reverse strand, counting down.
AACGAAACACCATAGCCACCCTCATCATCGCCATCGGCAGCGGCGGCGCATACGCCGCGGATTTCGTCGATACCGCGCAGGTCGTTGCTGCGACTCCGATTATCGAGCGCGTGTCGGAACCACGCCAGGAATGCTATAACGAAAGTGCGCCGCAAAAACAGCAGCAACGGAGCATTGCAGCGCCGATTCTGGGCGGGCTCGCCGGCGCATTGCTCGGACGCCAGGTCGGTCAGGGCAGCGGGCGCGATGTCGCCACCGCGGTCGGCGCCGCGGTCGGTGCGATGGCGGGAGATCACGTCGCGAATCCCGACGCCAACCGTTCCTATACCGG
>JACPTJ010000233.1 GCA_016192835.1 Betaproteobacteria bacterium | reverse complement strand
TAGTTTTTCTCGTACCGTAAAAACTTTACCAAGTGGAGGGGTAAGATGAAGAATCCGCTCGACTCGTTATGGGGCACGGTGATATCCGGCCTCATACTCACGTTGATCCTGTACAACATCATCAAATACGCACTGGGGTAAGCCATGGACTTCATACAACTCGGATTGGGCCGTTGGCTGCATATTCTCGCCGGCGGGATGTGGATCGGTTTGCTGTATTACTTCAACTTCGTGCAGGTGGATGCGCTGAAGGCTGCCGCCGCCGACAACACCGGCGCCGGAATTACCAAACACGTCGCGCCGCGCGCGCTGCTGTATTTCCGCTGGGCCGCGCTCGTGACCTGGCTCGCGGGTGCGACGCTGCTGGGTTCGCACTTCCACGAAGCGTTTCTGTTCCTGAAGCCCGCGTACTATCCGATCGGGCTCGGTGCCTGGCTCGGCACCATCATGCTGTTCAACGTGTGGGTCCTGATCTGGCCGAATCAGAAAAAAATACTCGGATTGGTGTCTGCGACCGATGCGGAAAAAGCGGCGGCGCGCCGCACCGCGTTTCTCGCTTCGCGCACCAATACCGCGCTGTCGCTCCCGATGCTGTTTTTCATGACCGCGAGCGGCGGTGTATTCAGGACCGTTGTATTCGGCTGAGTCCGCGCTTCCTGCAACGAAAAACGCCCGGAGATCCCGGGCGTTTTTTTTGCCTTGCGGGCGCCGCGCGCTCGACACAAGCAGGGCGCTCGTGCGTATCATATGCCCGGCGCTTCCCCCTTGAGCCACAGGAGGCACGCAATGGGATCGCGATATGCCGCGAGCTGAAGCCCGCGGCAACGGTGATTCATGATGAAACTGACCCGGGCCATCTTGCTTGGCGGTAGCGCGCTCATCGCGCAGGCGTGCGTTCCCGTTACGCCGGAGCAGGTATTCAGCCGCGCGTCACGCAGCGTCGTCATGGTGTACGCGGCCGACACCAGCCACAAAATCGTGGGTCGCGGAAGCGGCGTCTTCGTAGACAAGGATCTCTTTGTCACCAATTGCCACGTCATCGCGCGTGGAAAAATATTCCTGGCCGGCCACAGGCAGGTGCGTCTGCCTGCCCGCCTCAAGGCGTACGATGCCGATAAGGATCTGTGCGTAATGGAGGTGCGGGGACTGGATGTCGCCCCGGCGCGGATTGGCGACGCCAACGCGGTGCGCGTCGGTCAACGGGTGTACGCGGTGGGAGCACCCGAAGGCTTCGAACTCACGCTCAGCGAAGGGTTGGTGTCAGGACTGCGGGAAGCAGCCGGAGGCAGGTATATTCAGACCACTGCGGCAATGTCAGAGGGCTCGAGCGGCGGCGGGCTTTTTGACAGCGAAGGACGGCTGATCGGAATCACCTCGTTCATCTTTTCTCCCGGACAGAATCTCAATTTCGCGGCCCCGGCGGACTGGGTGGTTGATCTGGCGAAGCAGGCTTCAGGGGTTGGCAGCGCGGCATCGGAAAAATCACTCGAATTGCCGCCGAGCCTGACCACCCAGTGGCGCCACCCGCTTCTGAAATAGACTCGCCAGTCCCCCGTTGTTGGTCACTGCCCTGCGGGTGCGCGCTTGAGGCCTTCGACCCTGGCGCCGGGCTTGATGCCGCGCTTGGCGAACCAGCCCTGGTTCATTTCCAGCGCGTACCTGGCCGGCTTGGTCGAGCTGTGGGAGTCGGTGGTGAGCGGCTTCATATCGGCGATGTTGATAATTACGCCGTCGTTGTCGAGGAACGCGATGCTGAGCGGGATGTAGGTATTCATCATCCAGAAGCTCTGCGCCGCGGCGTAGGGAAACACAAACAGCATGCCGCGGTGTTCCGGCAGCATGCGCCGGTGCATCAACCCGGTCGCGCGCTGCGATTCGGTGGCGGCGACTTCGGCGGTCAGCTTGTGCCCCTTGATCCCGAGCACGAGCTCGGGCAATGCCTGATCGGCCCAGGCATGCGCGCCGCAGCAGGCGAGGAGCAGGGTGGCAAGCAGGCGCTTCAGGAGGGACATTTTGCGTCAATCCGGTTCGAGGATTAACGCCTCAGCGCAGCATCGCGCTGACCAGCCAGTCCGAAATCGCCTCGAGTACCGCATCGACATCGCCAATTGCCGGCAGCAGCGTGATCTCGGCGCCGCGGTGCTCGGCGCGGATCGCGTCGAGGATTTTCGGCAGATCGCGCTTGAGATGCCCGACCTGCGCCATGAACAGCGGCGCGACCGTGATGCGTTTGTGGCCGGCCGCCACGAGCTTGGCGATGGCATCGGCGAGCGGCGGCTCCATGATCTCGAGGAACGCCAGCTCGACCGCGGTGCCGGGCTTTTTCCTGATGATCGCGCGCTGGATTTTCCTCAGCGGCTGCGCCCACCGCGGATCGCGCGCACCGTGCGCGAACAGGACGATGGCGGGGGAAGCAGCACGTGACGGCGGCCTGCGCATGGGGCATTAGCGCCGAAACATCATTATCTTTTTCCGGTACTTCCAAAACCGCCCGCGCCACGCGAACTTTCGGCGAAGTCGTCGACCACGTTCAATTCGACCTGCACTACCGGCACCACGACCAGTTGCGCGAGGCGTTCCAGCGGGTTCAGCACGAATGGCGCGTTGCCGCGGTTCCACGTCGAAACGAAGATCTGGCCCTGGTAATCGGAATCGATCAGCCCGATCAGGTTGCCGAGCACGATGCCGTGTTTATGTCCGAGCCCCGAGCGGGGCAGGATCACCGCCGCGAGTCCCGGGTCGTCGAGGTAGATCGCAATGCCGGTCGGAACCAGTTCGGTCTGCCCGGGCGCGAGCGTGATCGGCTCATCGATGCACGCGCGCAGGTCGAGGCCGGCCGAGCCGGACGTGGCGTAATGGGGAAGCTGGTCGCGCATGCGCGCGTCGAGTATCTTGACGTCGAGTTTTTTCATGAAGGGCTTAAGTCAAAAGCGTTCACCGCAAAGGACGCGAAGGACGCCAAGGGAAATCAGGAACAAGCCAACAACCAGATGAGAAATACAGAGATCAATGACAGATGGTCTTCTGATTGTCTTGATTTTCGCCTCTAAACCTTTGCGTCCTTCGCGTCTTTTGCGGTTCCAGATCTTGTCGTTTTAGCGCTTGAGTAAAGTTTCGCGATGTAGGCAACGAGCTGGCGCGCGAGCACCGTTTTCGGCGCGCGCGGCAACGTGTGCGTGCCGCTATCATCGAGCAGCGTAACCTCGTTGTCATCGGCGCCGATCGCATCCTGCGCGAGGTTGGCGACCATCAGCGGCACTTTTTTCCTGCGCCGCTTGGCATCCGCGAACTCGTGCAGCTTCTGGCTTTCGGCGGCAAAGCCGACGCAGAACGGCGGACGCGGCAGCCCGGCGCAATAGGCAAGGATGTCGGGATTCGGCACGAGCTCGAGCGCGAGATTGGCTGCCGTTCGCTTGATTTTCTGCTCACTGGGCTTGGCCACGCGGTAATCGGCAACCGCCGCGACGCCGATATAGATGTCCGCGCCGCGCACGTGTTTCTTCACCGCAGCGAACATCTCGTTTGCGCTCTCGATGCGTTCAATTTTTGCCGCCGCCGGCGCTTCGAGATTCGTCGGCCCGGATACCAGCGTGACTTGTGCGCCGGCGTCAAGCGCCGCGCGCGCGATCGCATAGCCCATCTTGCCCGAACTGCGGTTAGTGATGCCGCGCACCGGGTCTATCGCTTCGAAGGTCGGGCCGGCGGTGATCAGAACCTGTTTGCCCGCGAGCAGCTTGGGCTGCAGGCTTGAGTTGATCTCATCGTGGATTTGCTGCGCTTCGAGCATGCGCCCCATGCCGGTTTCGCCGCATGCCTGGTCGCCGCTTGCCGGACCGAGAATGACAACGCCGTCGCGCGCCAGCTGCGCGACGTTGCGCCGGGTCGCCTGGTTGTCCCACATCTGGCGGTTCATGGCCGGCGCCACCAGCAGCGGACACTCGCGCGCCATGCACAGTGTCGACAGCAGATCGTCCGCATGGCCGTTGGCGAGCTTGGCAAGAAAATCGGCCGTCGCGGGCGCGACCACGATCAGGCCGGCGCCGCGCGACAACTCGATGTGCGCCATGTTGTCGGACACCCGCGGATCCCACATGTCGGTGAATACCGGCCTGCCCGACAGCGCCTGCATGGTGGCCGGCGTGATAAAGCTGCAGGCCGATTGCGTCATCACTACCTGCACTTCCACGCCGTCCTTGACGAGCAGGCGCACCAGTTCGGCGGCTTTATAGGCCGCAATCCCGCCGGTGACGCCGAGCACTACGCGCTGTTGCCGCAAATCTGCCATGGATTCAGCCTGTTCGGTAAGGCGAGCGTCAGAGTGTAAACCATTTATGCGGCGCACAAAACTGATCTGACCCGAAGTTCGCGATCGATAGTACACCGGCAAGTTTGACGTGGATCAAGACATCACTGAAATCCGGGGCTGCGCCTCGGGGTCATCCGGTAATCACTATGCTAGGATGCTCGAGCCCCATAACATGCCGCGAAGAAATATCCCGGGCCGCAATCCGCGACACACGCAATCCGTTTGCCAAGGAAAGTGAAAAATGCCGATTACTCTCAAAGGCATAATGCAAGCTCCGGTAACGCCGTTCAAAGACGACTTCAGTTTCGACGCGTCAGCCTTCGAAAAAATGGTGGACTTTCACGTCCGCAACGGCGCCCCGGCCATCACCTGGCCATACCACAAGTCCGAGTCGCTCAACCTGACGATTGCCGAACGCAAGCTGGGTGCGGAAATCGTGGTAAAAACCGTTGCCGGGCGCGTACCCGTAACCGTCTTCGTCGGTACGCTGTCGGAGGAGGATGCGCTCGACCTGGCCCGGCACGCGAAGAAAATCGGGGCGAATGCGATCGTGGCGATCTCGCCGTACTGCCGGCGGCCGTCGCAGGAAGAGATTTTCGATTCCATCGTGCGCATCGGCACTGCCACTGACCTGCCGCTTCTCACCTACAACTCTCCGTGGCGTAACGGGGAGGGCGTGGAATTCACCGGCGAGCTGACGCGCCGCCTGATCGAGCGGCTGCCAAACTTTATCGGCATGAAGGATGCGAGCTTCCACAGCGCGAAGTTCATGGAAATTTCCCGCGTCGCGCTGGCAATGCGACCCGATTTCGCGCTCATCATCGGCGTTGAACACTTGCTCCCCGCTTTCCCGCTCGGCGCGGTCGGCTCGTCGTCGTCGTCAGGAGCCATTGCTCCCAATTTCTGCAGGAAGTTTTACGCTGCGCTGGTGGCCAACGACTGGGAGACCGCGCGTGCGTGCCAGTACAAGGTTTCGCGGTTTCGATTATCTGCACACGCAGCTCGAGGAACTTGATATTCTGCAGACCGAACCCCACGGCTGGTAACAAGAGCGGTGATTGGTGACTGGTGATTCGTGATTCGTAAATACTATCCAGAAGAGACAAAAAATGGCCACTTTCAAACCAGGTTTAGTGCACACGCCCGTTACGCCGTTCAAGCGCGATCAGAGCATCGATTTTGACGCCTACGGCAGGCTCATCGAGTTTCATTTGCGCCACGGCGCGGACGCGCTGGCGCTGCCAATGCCGCCGGGCGAGGACATCAGCCTGACCGATGGTGAGTTGCGCGCGCTGCTGGAGTTCGCGATGAAGCAGGTGAAGGGGCGCGTGCCGGTCCTCGCGCACGTCAACGATGCGGGCACCGACATCGCGGTTGAGCGTGCCCGGCACGCGGAGCAGGCGGGGGCGGCGGCGATCGTGTCGCATCCGCCGTATTTCTGGCATCCGAAGGCGAGCATGGTGGTCGAGCACATCGTGCGGGTGGGTGCGGCAACGCGCCTGCCGTTCTTTATCTGCAGTCCGCCGGTGGAGGACGTGGGCACGCCACTGACCACCGAGATCGTGTTGCAGTCGCTGGAGCGGCTGGACAATCTCGCCGGGGTGGTGGATGCGAGCATGGACTGGGTGTTCATGGTCGAAGCGATTTCGCTGGGACGCAAGGTGCGTGCGGAGTTTCAGTTGCTGGCGGGAACGGACTACATGGTTTCGGCGGGGGTGGTCGGCGGGTCGGGGATGTTTTCTCCGCTCTCGGGCGTTGCGCCCAAGCTCGTGCGCGAGGTCTACGAGTTGTGCGCCAAACAGCAGTTCACGCAGGCGCGCAAGGCGCAGGAAGACATTGCGGCGCTGCATCACCTCTTGAAGACCGCGGGATTCGCGGGACTGAAAGGCGCAATGCGCGCGATGGGGCGCGATTGCGGCCAGCCCCGTCCTCCGGTGCGCGGACTGAGCGCGGGAGAGCAGGAGAGGCTCGCTCACGAAATCGGCGCCATGGACTTTCTGCGCGCCGAGCCGCGCGGCTGGTGAGATGGGAGCTGATTGAATAGCTCCCGTTCGCCATCTATGACTTTTGGACGATAGACGGCGCGCGTCGCGGCGCGTTGAGACTATCAGGGTGTTCCGCATCGGGAATAGACATGGCGATTGCAGACTGGCCGGTGGACGACAGGCCTCGCGAGAAGCTGCTGGCGAAGGGCGCGGACGCGCTGTCGGATGCCGAACTGCTGGCGATTTTCCTGCGCACCGGCGTCAGCGGCAAAAGCGCGGTCGATCTCGCGCGCGGGCTGCTCGCGCGCTGCGGCTCGCTTTCGACGTTGTGCGCGGCGAGCGAGCGCGACCTGTGCGAATTGCCCGGCATGGGGCGAGCCAAGGTTGCGCAACTGCAGGCGGTGCTGGAATTGGCGCGGCGTGCGCTCAAGGAAAAGATTACCAACGGCAACGCGCTCAGTTCGCCTGCCGCAGTGCGCGAATATCTGCGTCTCAAGCTGCAGGCGCTGCCGCACGAAGTCTTCGTCGCGCTGTTTCTCGACGCGCAGAACCGCGTGATCGAAATCGAGGAGCTCTTCCGCGGCACACTCACGCAGACCAGCGTCTATCCTCGCGAGGTGGTCAAGCGGGCGCTTGCGCGCAACGCGGGCGCGGTGATCTTCGCGCACAATCACCCGTCCGGTGTCGCCGAGCCCAGCCATGCGGACGAGACGCTGACCCAGGCGTTGAAGCAAGCGCTTGCCTTGGTTGATGTGCGCGTGCTCGATCACTTCATCGTGGCGGGCGCGGGAGTCGTTTCATTTGCCGAGCGCGGGCTGTTGTAGGGCGCGGTTGTAGGGCACGGCTTCAGCGCGCCATCAACTCGGCGGAAACCATTCGGCGCGATAAATCCGCGCCCTACGACTAAGCGCTCCGCAAACCGCGAAAATAGTGTAAAATCGCGCCTTTTCCGGAATCTGGAGCGGCGTCATGGCACGAGTATGTCAAATCACCGGCAAGAAACCGCAGCATGGGAACCACGTTTCCCATGCCAACAACAAGACCCATCGCCGTTTCCTGCCTAACCTGCAATACCGCCGTTTCTGGGTCGAGAGCGAAAACCGCTGGGTGCGCATGCGCGTGTCCCAGCACGGGCTGCGCACGATCGACAAGAAGGGCATCGACGTCGTGCTCGCTGAAATGCGCGCGCGCGGCGAACAAATTTAACGGAGGCTCGCATGAGGGAAAAAATCAAGCTCGAATCAACTGCCGGCACCGGCCATTTCTACACGGCGAACAAGAACAAGCGCACCACGCCGGACAAGCTGGAGATCAAGAAATTCGATCCGGTCGCGCGCAAGCACGTGATCTACAAGGAAACCAAACTCAAATAAAGCGGACGGCGCAAGGTCGCCGCTTTATTTTCAGGCATACGAACGGATGCAAGACCCCGTTCAATGCCTGGCAGAAAAAGCCCGCTGGCAGCGGGCTTTTTCTATTTTCAGCGCTTTGAGTTTACGCCGGCGCAAGCTGGTAGCAGCGCAGACGCCTGGAGAAATCCTGCAGCGCCACAATGCCGCTTGCTTCGGCGCGGTGGCACCAGTCCTCGAGCTGGCGCACCAGCTCATCCTTGCTGGCGGACGAGCGCTGCCACACTGAGGTCAGCTCCTGGCGCATCGAGTTGATGGTGGCGAGCACCCTGCTGTTGCTCAATACTTCGCGCATCCGCTCGCGCTCCAGCGCGGAGAGTTTCCGCTCATCGCTATGCAGCCAGCGCTTGAGCAGGCGGCGGTCGACGCGCACGGCATGCGCTGCCTTGAGCTGCTTGATTTCCTCGGCGCAGGTTTGCTTGAGCGAGCGCGCGTACTTCGCCAGCACCTCGTAGCGGTGCGTGATCACGGCTTGCAGCGTGTCCAGATCGCATTGGGCCTTGGGGGAGAAATTGACCTTGGGCGCGATCTTTTTCACGCGCGCGAGGCCGAGCATTGCCATGATGCGGATGTACATCCAGCCGGCATCGAATTCCCACCACTTGTTCGACAGCCGCGCCGATGACGGATAGGCGTGGTGGTTGTTGTGCAGTTCTTCGCCGCCGATGATGATGCCCCAGGGCACGATGTTGCGGCTCGCGTCCTCGGGCTGGAAACTGCGATAGCCCCAGTAATGGCCGACGCCGTTGATGATGCCTGCGGCGAAGAACGGGATCCACATCATCTGCACCGCCCAGATCGTGATGCCGATGAAGCCGAACAGCGCAATGTCGACGATCATCATGGTCGCTATGCCAGCCACCGAATGCGGCGTGTAGAGATTGCGCTCGATCCAGTCATCGGGCGTGCCCTGGCCGAATTTCTCGAGCGTGTCGCGGTTTTTCGTTTCGAGCTTGTAGAGGTCGGCGCCTTGCCACATGATCTTGCCGATGCCGAGGATCTGCGGGCTGTGCGGATCATCCGGCGTCTCACAGCGCGCGTGGTGCTTGCGGTGCACCGCGGTCCATTCCCTGGTCGCCATGCCGGTGGTCAGCCACAACCAGAAACGGAAGAAATGACTCACCAGCGGATGCAGGTCGAGCGCGCGGTGCGCCGAGTGCCGGTGCAGATAAATTGTGACGGCCGCGATGGTGACGTGAGTCATCGCCAGCGTGGCGACGATGTAGCCCCACCATGGGAGATCGAACAGGCCTGAATACATAGGGTTATGCAGTGGATTAATAGTTATGCTGAACGGCAGTCTACCGAAATACCCGCCGCGAGCAAAGCGCTATTTCCGGGCCCCAAATTGAACTTTTTCAGGGGCTTGCATGTATGTGTTATTACTTTGTTTCACAAAGCTTATTTCGAGAGTGTTCGCGGGGGCGGGACGCGGGGGGCGTCGCGATTCATTCCGGGATGCAGCCCGCACGCTAGCGATGATGCGGAATCGAGTGTGCTTTGTGGTGCAGCCAGTTGTCGCGGAAGGCTGCGCACAGCGGCGGGTTGCCGCGCAGAATTACGGCATTCTCCGCATTGCGGTGTTGCGCGTTGTACGTGAAATTGTAGCTGCCCGTCACCACGGCGCAATCCGCATCGCCGGCATCGATGACGATGACCTTGTTGTGTGCCGCAGCGTGCTGCGAATCGAGCAGCACCGGCACTCCCGATCGCGTGATGTCGCGGATCACGGTCGACGCGTTTGAGCGCGTTTGATCGTGATCTGCGATCACCGCCACGTCGACGCCGCGGTGGCGCGCGCTCACCAGCGCGTCGGCGATGCGGCGGTGGGTGAAGCTGTAGGCCTGCACCAGCACCTGCTGGCGGGCGGAGGCGATCGCCGCGATGATCATGGCGTCGGCGCGGCCTCCGGGCGTGAATGCATATTGCACGGTACCGCTGC
>JACPTJ010000586.1 GCA_016192835.1 Betaproteobacteria bacterium | reverse complement strand
GTGGCGGATGATCCCCGGAGCCGCTGTCGTGCCCTCCGGCCGCAGGCGATAGCGCGCGACGAACGCGTCGCGCGTGGCGTAATTGCTGCCTTGCCGCGCGCCGACCTCGCGCATGGCGGCGATGCGGTCCTCGGCCATATGCAGCGTCGAATCGGCCACGACAAGCTTCCCCACCCTCCCCGGATAGGTGGCCGCGTACATGAGAGCCGCCATGCCGCCCATCGAATGACCGATCAGAACAAAGTCGCGCAGATCGAGCTTATCGGCCACCTCCGCCAGGTCTGACGCAAAACGCTCGTAGGAATATTCCGGCGGATCCGACCATGCGCTGTCGCCGTGGCCGCGCCAGTCGAGGGCGCGCACGTGGTAATCCGCGCTGAATCCGGACGCCACGAAATCGAACCAGTGCGCGTGCGCGGCGCCGCCGTGCACGCAAAGCATTGCCGGGCGGCCCGCAGTGCCGTAATCGAGATAGTGCAGCCGCAAGCCCCCGGCCTCGACAAAGCCGCTGGTATTGGGAGCCGGCTTGAAGCCGCCTTCGGGACGATCAGCGTTCAGGTGCGATGCCATTCATCCCACGCTATGCGAGACACGCCGCGCACATAATTCTTTCGGCTCCTACCCGCGCTTGTCGAAAGCGCCGGCGAGGCGCGTGCCGCTGAAGCGGGCAACGACCTTCTCCACGTGGCTACGCGTGCCCTTGCCGCCAAAGGTGAGAAGGTAATCATAGACCGAGACGCCGGTGTTCGCCGGAAACGACGCCGCAGTCTGCAGCAAATATCCGGCGTCCGCAAGCGCTCCGATCAGCCTGCCGAGCTGACCGTCAGGTCCACAGCGCGATGCGATCACGAGCACTGCGGGCGTGCCGCTGAAGACGGGTTGCCTGGCCACTGCCCACCAACTCGCGATCGCACCGTCATCGATATCCCTGCCGATTTCTTCGAGCCCGCTCACGACGCGCGGCAATGACCTGGAGCCGACCACAGCCAGCGTTCCGTCGCCGGCCATCACGGCTTTCGCCGCCTCGACCGAGTTCAATCCATGCGCTTCGCGCGGGACGCCCGGGAATTCCCGGTCGAGGTACGCCGTGCACTGGAACACGGAGCCATGGCCGGTGATCTTGCGAATGTTGCTTTTGCGGGTTCCCGGCTTGACGTAGAGATTGCATTTCAGCGGTTGCGATAGTTCTCCGATGACATAATAACCGTGGGTGACCACGGGTTCGCCATGGTGAGGCTGGCCGGTGCGCTCGACGCCGATGATCACAGCATCGACCGTGCCGCGGTTCAACTCCTGCCAGCAGGCATCCATCGAAGGGAAATAAACCGGTTCGCTGAACTCCGGATAAATCTCGCGCATGCTGCTCGTTGCTTCTCCCGCGAACGTGGCTGCGCTTCCGAGCGTGCCAATATTGATTTTCTTTGCAGTTTCCATCTTCATTCCATTTTGATCCCCGCAGTCTTGATGACCTTGGCCCACTTGTTCATCTCGGAGCGGATGAATTCGCGGAATGCTTCAGGGGACGCGCTGGGCGCGACTTCCGCGCCGTCGTCAGTCAGACGCTTTTTCAATGCCGGATTGTTCAGGACCTGCTCCAGCGCGCGATGCAGCTTCACGATGCTCGCGCGCGGCGTCCTGGCTGGCGCCCACATGCCGAACCACTGCACGGCTTCGTATCCGGGCACCCCCGACTCGGCCAACGTCGGAATATCGGGTGCAGCCGCGATTCGCCGGACGCTCGTCACACCGTAAGCGCGCAAGCGCCCGCTGGTGATGAGCGGCAAGGTCGGCAGCACGTTGCCGGTCATCAGGGGTACGTGGCCGGCGACCACGTCCACGGCTGCCTGCCCCGTTCCGCGGTACGCGACGTGGATCAGCTTCAACCCCGTCATGTTGAGGAAAAGCTCCATCATGAGGTGAGGCATGCTGCCGATTCCGGCCGAGGCGAACTGCAGGCGCTGGGGCTGCGCTTTGATATAGGCGATCAGTTCGGAAACGCTCTTTGCTGGCAGCCCAGGATGAGAGACCAGAATATTGGGCGCCTTCACCGCGAGCGAGACCGGTGCGAGATCGCGCATGACATCGTACGAAATGTTCTTCTTGAAGGCGGGATTGATGGTGATCGAGGACACGCCGCCCAACAGCGTATGCCCATCGGGTTGCGCCAGCGCGACGATCCCCGCGCCGATATCGCCGCCCGCCCCGCCCCGGTTATCGATGACAATTTTCTGGCGGAGGCGCTCGCTCAGCCTCGGCTCGATCATGCGCCACGTCAGGTCCGTGCCGCCGGCCGGAACGGACGGCACGACGAGCCGTATCGGACGGGAGGGGGTTTCGGCCAGGGACGCGGAACTCATGAGGCAACCGACGGCCAGCGCGAGGGCGCTTGCGAACTTTCTCCGCAATCGTTGGCCTGAAGCACCGCACATTTTTGAAATCATCGTTTACTCCGCTCAGGCGGGCGCCGCGGGCGCTACCGACACGCCGCGCGCGCCATTCTTCTCGATGGTGCGGGCGACCAGCCCGGTGGCTTTTACATCCTCGACGAATTCGCGCAGGTAACTCGCACCGGCGTCGTGGCCCTTGGGAGTGCCGACCGCCTGCTGAACCGCGGTGAACCGGCCTTCGAGTATGCGCGACCCGGGAAGATTGTCGTGGTCCGTCACGAGACGCGGCTTGAGCCCGGCGAGCGCATCCATTTTTTCGGCGACAAAAAGTTTGAACACGTCGTCCGCGTTCGCGGCGTGGAACAGGCGCGCGTGTTTCAAACTGCGTTGCAGATACAAGTCGTAGGCGGACTTGGCAGTCGTAACGATACGCACCCCCTCGCGGTCGACGTCGGCGACGGCGCGAAGCGGCGAGCCCGGCGGCACCAGATACGTCGCTTCGATCTCCAGATAGGCGGCGGTGAAGCTGATCTGATTGGCACGCTGCGGTTCGGCGCCGAGGAACCCGACTTCCCACGCGCCGGTGTTGGCCGAGTCGGCGAGTGCCCCAGCGGACTCGTAACTTACGATCTCGATGGGCGCGCCCAGGCGCCGCCCCAATTCGGCCGCAAGGTCCAGCGCGATTCCGCTCGGCGCCCGGGTGACCGGGTCGCGTGCCGTGAGCAGGTTGTTGCCAAAGTTGATACCGACGCGCAGCTTGCCGTTCGGCGCGAGATCGGCGCGCGCGGCGGAAACATCAGCCATGGTTGCACACGCCGCGGGCGAAAGAGAAAGAGTCGATCGCAATTCTGAGCATAATGGAGACGCCTTATGATGTGGAGCTTCGTTTAAAGGATGTAATTATTGCAAATAACATATGTCCGTGACAATTTTTCGGAGTAGGGTGCGCTTGCGCACCATCCGGCAATCGGTGCGCAGGCGCACCCTACTCCAATTCAATCGGTGCGCAAGCGCACCCTACTCCAATTCAATCGGTGCGCAAGCGCACCCTACACCGAAATTAAATTTCCAGCGCCGTGCAATCGACGACGACCGTGCCGCGTTTTGTGCCTGACTCGACCGCCAGATGCGCGTCCGCGGCGCGCGGCAACGCGTGCACCGAAGACACGGTATGCACCATGCCGCCTTCGTGCAGCCAGCGCACGATGTCCGCCTGCGCGCGCCGGCGCGCGGCGAGCGGCGCGCTGTTGAGCACCACGCCGTGAATCGAGAGATTGCGGCGCATCGCATCGGCTGCGGGAAATACCGGCGTCGCGTTGCTGCGGCTCGCGTAATAGGCAATCGAACCGTTGACCGCCATCAGCGGCACGAACGCCGCGAGATTGCTGCCGAAATCGAGATCCACCACGTGCTGCAGGCCCGTGCCATTGGTGAAAGCACGCACCTGCGCGGCCACGTCTTCGGTGCGATAGTTCACTGCGAGCTCCGCGCCGGCGGCCTGCGCGTGCGCCGCCTTGTCGCGCGAGCTTACCGTCGTCATGACGCGCGCGCCGCAGCGCCTCGCCCACTGGATTGCGTAATGGCCGACCGCGCCCGCGCCGCCGGTCACGAGCACGTTGCGGCCGGAGAGATCGCCGCCCAGCGTCACGCAGCGGTGCGCGGTCATGCAGGGTATGCCAAGACATGCGCCTTCGATGAAGCCGGTATTGCCGGGAAGCTCCGCCACGAGATCGGCGTCGAGCGCGATGAATTCGGCCGCGGTACCCGCCAGGCGGCCGCCGCGCTGGCCGTTATACAGCCACACGCGCCGGCCCAGCCACGCCGGATCCACGCCGGCGCCGGCCTCGTCGATCACGCCGCTGCCGTCGCTGTGGGGAATGACCAGCGGACCTTCCAGCGCGTAATTGATACCGGCACGGCGGTACATGTCCGCCGGATTGACGCCCGACGCGTGCAACCGTACCCGCACCTCTCCGCGACCCGCGTGCGGCGCCGGCTGCTCACCGAATTGCAGCACCTCGGCCGCAGGACCCTGGCGCGTGAACCAGACGGCTTTCATGTTCTTAGAGCGCCCAACATTTATTTCTTGATTCATCGGGCGTCAGTATAGGACACTGCAGCCTCAAATCACAGGAGAAGAATGATGCAGAAGGACGCTCGTCAGAGGGGCAAACTCGCGGGCCGCACGGCCATCGTTACCGGTTCGGGACAGAATGTCGGCCGCTCGATTGCGCTCTACTTCGCACGCGAAGGCGCGAATGTCGTGATCAACGGACACAGGAATAAAGCGCTCGTTGACAATGTCGTCGCGGAAATCCACGCGCTCGGCGGCAATGCTCTCGGCATTATGGCGGACGTGGGCGACGCCGACGCCGTCGCCGCGATGGTCAGGCAAACGATCGAACATTTCGGCGCGGTCGATATCGCGGTATCGAACGTCTCGATCCGGCGTCTGCAGCCGTTCCTCGAGATCTCGATCAAGGACTGGAACGACACGCTGAATACCAATCTCAATTCGTGTTTTTACATGGCGCGCGCGGTCATTCCAGGCATGAAAGCCCGCAACTGGGGAAGGCTCATCCACATCTCGGGAGTGGATGGCTTTGCGGGGCATATCCCGACCCGCGCCCACAACATCGTCTGCAAATCCGGAATGCACGCGTTTGCGAAAGCCATTGCCGTCGAGTTCGGCGAATTCGGCATCACGGCGAACACCGTCTCGCCGGGCTCGCTGAACACCACGCGCGACTGGAGCCAGTATCCGCCGAACTGGGCCGAAATGCGCAAAGCGCAGATTCCCGTCAAGCGGCTCGGGACCGCCGATGAAATTGCCGCTGCCTGCCTGTATCTCGCCGGCGAAGATGCCGGGTTCGTCACCGGACAGGTGATCCACGTCAACGGCGGTCAATACATGTATTAGGGATACGCTGAGCAAGGTAGGGAGCGGATTCATCGCGCCATTGGGGGCGTGCGTTGTTCGGCGCGCTAAAGCCGCGCCCTACCTACGGCCGGTAACCGAACGAAGGCGGTCCCGCATCAATGGTTCCCGCACACAGCGCCGCGTATTCGCAAAGCAGGCGGCGGGTATCGCGCGGATCGATGATCTGGTCGAAGTTGAAAGCTTCAGCGGTGCGAAACGGCGAGCTCAGTCGACCCAGCCTTGCCTCGATCTCGGCGAGTTTCGCGCGCGGGTCCTCCGCCGCGGCAAGCTCCGAACGATAGGATGCCTCCAGTCCACCCGCGATCGGCATCGACCCCCAGCTCGCGGAAGGCCACGCGTAACGCGTCGAGTACCGTGAATTGTTGGCGTGGGCGCCGCCGCCAATGCCAAAACATTTCCTGACGATCACTGCGCACCACGGTACCGTGGAGCCGATGATCGACGCTATCGTTTCGGCCGAATAGCGGATGGTCCCGCGCTGCTCCGCCTCCAGCCCGACCATGAATCCCGGAACATCGACCAGATGCACGACCGGCAGATGAAAGGTTTGCGCGAGGTCGACGAAGCGGCGGATCTTGCGCGCCGCGTCGGCAGTCCAGGCGCCTGCGTAGTGGTAAGGATCGCTCGCGAGCAAAGCGACGGGCCAGCCGTCGAAACGGGCGAAGCCGGTAATCACCGGGCGGCCCCACCGATGTCCGATCTCGAAGAAGGTGCCCTGGTCTGCAATCGCCTCGACGATCTTCCGCATCTGGTAGACCTGGCGCTCGTCGCGCGGGATGGCTTCGATGAGCCAATCGACGTTGCGCCCCACCGCGTCTCCGGTATCGACCCGCGCCGGCAGTTCGTAGACCGAACGCGGTAAATAAGAGAGAAAACGTCGCGCGCACGCGAATGCCTCCGCCTCCGTTTCGACCTCGTCATCGACCGTGCCGTTGCGGCTGTGAATTTCGCTGCCGCCCAGCTCGTTCTTCTCGTATCGGTAGCCAAGCCGGTTGACCACCGGCGGACCGGCGATGAACATCTGCGAGGTGTCCTTCACCATCACGGAATAGTGACTGGTCGCGACCCGCGCCGCGCCAAACCCGGCCGTTGACCCCAGCGCAAGCCCGACCACCGGAACCAGGCTCAAATTTTCGACGGCGAGTCCCCAGCCGTAAAGCGCGGGACATTTTGCGTAACCGTCTACCTCGAGCGCACGCACCGAACCGCCGCCCCCTGTGCCATCCACCAGACGCACGATGGGCAGGCGCAGGTCACGCGCCATCATCTCGGCGCGGACGAGCTTGTCGCGCAACCCGCCTTCCGCCGATCCGCCACGCACGGTGAAGTCGTCCCCGGCGACCACCACCGGGCGGCCATCGAGCGTGCCGCGCCCCATGACCAGGTACGCCGGGGTGAATTCCGTAATGTTGCCGGTCTCGTCGTAGCTCGCCTTGCCGGCGATGCTTCCAACTTCGCGGAACGAGCCCGGATCGAGCAGCGCATCGATCCTTTCTCGCACCGTAAGCTTGCCGCCGTCCTTGTGCCGCTTGACGCGCTCGGCGCCCCCCAGCTCGTGCGCAAGCTGCTGACGCCGCCGCAATTCTTCGAGCTCGGATTCCCAGCTCATATCAACCGTTCTCTGATCGCGCTGCCGGACAATTCGGCAGTTACTCAGGCTTGATCCCGGCGGCCTTGATCACCTTCGCCCATTTCGCAAGCTCGCTCCTCACCAGTTCGCCGAGTTCCTGAGGTGTGCTGGTCGTGGCATCCAGTCCCTGGGCTCCCATGACCGCCCGGGTGTCCGGATTCGCAAGCCCCTGCCGTACCAGCTGATTGAGTTTATTGATGATCGGCGCCGGCGTGCCAGCGGGGGCGAACAGCGCATTCCACCCAGTCACCTCATAGCCGGGAACTCCGGACTCGGCGATCGTCGGCGCATCGGAAACGAAGCTCGAGCGTTGCGCGCCCGAGACGCCCAGCAATATCAATTTCTTCGTTAGCACATGCGGGAGCACGGACGTGCTGCCGAAACTCAACGCAACCTGCCCGCCGACCAGATCGATGATCGAAGGGCCGCTGCCTTTGTACGGGATATGAATCATCCTGACGCCGGTCATCGACTTGAATAACTCGGCCGCGAGATGCGTTCCGCTGCCCACACCGACCGAAGCGTAAGTCAGCTGGTCCGGTTTCGCCTTCGCGAAGCTGACGAGTTGCTGGACCGACCGCACCGGCGTTGACGGATGTACCACCAGAAAAAACATGTATGAAGAAATCTTCGAGATCGGCTCGAAATCCTTGATCGGATCGTAGGGGACTTGCTTCTGCAGGCTCGGGTTGATGGCGAGGCTGGTTTGCATGGCCAACAGCGTGTAGCCGTCCGCAGGCGCCTTGGCGACCAGTTCCACGCCTATGTTGCTCCCGGCACCAGGCCTGTTGTCGACGAACACCGATTGCCCGAGTTCCACCGTCATCGTCCTGGCGAGCGCTCTTGCTACCAGATCGAGCGACCCGCCGGGGCTGAACGGATTGACGATGCGGATGGGCTTCGTGGGATAGGTCTGCGCGTGCGCGCCGCAACCGACCACCGCCAAAATCAGCAGACTCGTAAATCCTGGAATAACGAACGCGGCTTTCGATTTCATCTATGGCTCCTCTTGACCCTGCTTTGTCAGGTCATCGTTTGCGTGGTGGAAACGGCCGCCCGCCGCACGATCAGCGCGTCGACGACGCGGGCGCCGGCGCCGCGCGCCATTATGATCAATGGATTGATATCGACTTCGGCGATCTCGTTTGCGAAATCGTGCGCGAACCACGACAGCCTCACGATCAGATCGCACAGGCATTCGATATCGCGCGGCGGCATGCCGCGCACGCCCTCGAGCAGTTTGTATCCCCGCAATTCGCCCAGCATCGTGCGCGCCTCTGCGGGCGTG
>JACPTJ010000090.1 GCA_016192835.1 Betaproteobacteria bacterium | reverse complement strand
GAGAGAACCGTGCCGTCGGCCGTCGCACGCGCAACGAGTTCCGAGCCGGTCACACCGTTGGCGCTCGGACGATTGTCCACGATCACGTTCTGGCCCAGCGTTTCGCTCAATTTAGGCGCAATCATGCGGCCGACAAAGTCGTTGGGGCCGCCGGCCGCATTGGGAATGACGAACCGCATGGGTTTGTTCGGCAGGGCCGGCTCCTGGCCGTAAGATGCGGCGGGACACAATGCCATTCCAACCAGCACCACCAGCAATCGACAGGGTTTGCGCAGCGTAAACATTTTATAGTCCTCCTCGAAATTGACCAGCGTTATCGAATTATCCACAATGTCAGGCTTTTGCGCTACGCTGAATTCAAATGAAACCCGCCATCGGAGTTATTGGTCTCGGCATCATGGGCGGTGCAATGGCTGAAGCCTTGCTCGCCGCCGGTTATAAGGTTGCCGGCTACGACGTGCTGGCGCTCCCGCGTGAGCGGCTGAAAAAAGCCGGCGGACGGCCGTTGCGATCCAGCACTGCGGTGGCGGCGAGCGCTGAAGTCCTGATTACGTCGCTCGCGACGGTCGCGGCACTGGATGACGCGGCGGAGAAAATCGCAGCCGCCAGCCGTCCCAAGGCGAGGCCCGGCCTGATCGTGATCGAGACCAGCACGCTGCCGGTCGAAGACAAAGAGCGCGCGATGCGGCGCCTGCGGCGCGCGGGCATTACGCTGCTCGATTGCCCGATCAGCGGGACCGCCGTGCGGATGAAGCAGGGCGCGTGGACGATCTTCGTCAGCGGAGCAGCGGCCGCGTGCAGGCGCGTCAAGCCGGTGCTCGGCGTTTTTACACGCAATGCGCCGTACGTCGGGGCATTCGGCAACGGCACGCGGATGAAGTTCATCGCCAATCACCTGGTCGCGATCTACAACGTGGCCTGCGGCGAGTCGCTCACGTTCGCGCGCAAAATGGGGCTCGATCCGCGGCAGGTGTGGGAGTTGTTTGCAACGAGCCCGGTGATCGGCACGGGGGTATTCAAGCTGCGCGGAAAGTTCATGGTCGACCGCCAATACCTGCCCGCGACCATGAAAGTCGAAGTCTGGCAGAAGGATATGCGGGTTATCGGCGACATGGCGAAAGCGGTCGGTTGCCCGACGCCGCTGTTTGCCGCGTGCGCGCCGATCTACAGCGCGGCGATGGCGCAGGGCCTGAGTCAGCACGACACGGCGTCTGTGTGCGAGGTGCTTGGCAGGATGGCGGGAATCGGCCGCGCGCGCGCGAAGCGCTGACGACCCACGACCCACGTTGATCGTTGCTCGTTGTTCGAATTACCAATCTCCAATCACCAATCACCAATCACCAATCACGGAACTGATGCGATAATGCCGAATCCATAACGGGGGAAAGAAGATGTGCGCTGTGAGCCTCGCTGCTGACATCAGGGTGTTGAGCGCGGGCTCGGTCGAACCCGGACTGCATGTGTTTGCCGGGCAGGTCAAGCGCGACCTGGGGCATGAGCTGAGGATACAGTTCAACACCGCGCCGCAGATCGCGAAGCGTCTGGCGGCGGGCGAGGTGTACGACATTCTGATCGCGCCGCCGGCGGCGATCGAACAGGCGATCAAGGACGGCAAGGTCATCGCCGGGACGCGCGTGCCGGTCGGGCGCGTCGGAGCGGGCATCATCGTGCGCAGCAGCGCGGCTTCGCCCGACGTCGCGACGGTCGAGGCCTTGAAGCACGCTTTGCTCGGCGCCGACTCCGTGGTTTACAACACCGCGTCCACCGGACTTTATCTCGAAACGCTGTTCGGCAATCTCGGCATCCTCGATCGACTGAAGCCGAATACGACGCGCTATCCCAACGGCCCATCGGTGATGGAGCACGTGATCAATGGCAGGGGCAACGAGATCGGCTTCGGCGCGATCCCCGAGATCAGGATGTATGAATCGAAAGGACTGAAACTGGTCGGCCCGTTGCCGGCGGAAGTGCAGAATTACACGAGTTACGACGCTGTCGTGATGACCGGCGCCGCATCTCCTGAAGCCGCGCGCGCGGTGCTGCGCGAGCTCGCCACGCCTGCCGCGAAAGCGATGTTCGCCGCCCACGGGGTCGAGTAAGGCATCGCCTCAACCCTAAGCAACCTCTTAACGCAGTGGTCGCTGAGGACGCTACCCATCATGCACCCCGCCGATGAACAACCGGAGAAAAGAGTCATGAATTGCAAGCGACGCTGGGCAGGTAATTTGTTCTGGACCATGTTGCTCGCCGGTTCCTGCTTCGCCGCGTGGGCGCAGGAATATCCGGTCAAGGCGATTCGCTTCATCGCGCCGAATCTGCCGGGCGGGCCGACCGACATACTGGCAAGGCTGATCGGGCAGAAGCTCGCGGAAAGCTTCGGCCAGCCGGTCGTGATCGAGAACCGCGCCGGCGCGGGAGGCAATATCGGCACCGAAGCCGCCGCCAAATCGCCGCCCGACGGCTATACGCTGGTGACCGGCAACAACGCGACCTTCGGCGCCAACGTGAGCCTCTACAAGCATCTGGCCTTCGATCCCGTCAAGGATTTCGCGCCGATCGTGCTGGTGGGCACGCAGCCCAACATTCTCGTCGTGCATCCGTCGCTTCCGGTCACGTCGGTCAAGCAACTCATCGCGCTGGCCAAAGCCAGGCCGGGGGAGCTGAACTACGCGGGCTCGGGCATGGGTGCCGTGGCGCATCTTGCCGCGGAACTGTTCAAGACCATGGCGCAGGTCAACATCGTGCACATCCCGTACAAGAGCGCAGCGCCGGCGCTGATCGACGTGATCGCGGGCCAGAACCAGCTGATGTTCGCAACTTCGCTGTCGGTGCAGCCGCACATCAAGTCGGAGAAGCTGCGCGCGCTCGCGGTGACGACCGCGAATCGCAGCCGGCTGATGCCGGAACTGCCGACGATTGCCGAAGCCGGCGTGCCGGGCTTCGCGGCGATGACGTGGCACGGCGTGCTGACCACCGGCGGCACGCCGCCGGCCATCGTCAACAAGCTCAACGCGGAGATCAACCGGATCCTGCAGCTTCCCGACGTGCGCGAGCGGCTGGGCGCGCTCGGCGCGGAAATCATCGGCGGCACGCCGCAGGAGTTCGCCGATCACATCCAGCGCGAAATCCCGAAGTGGGCGAAGGTCATCAAGGACGCGGGCGTGCGGCTCGAGTGAGTGCGCCGTAACGCGTGGATAGTAGCGCAGGCGCCTCGCCTGCAATCGTTCACGTGTATTCTTAACCGCACATCTGCCCTGCAGGCCAATGTCTATGCGGCCTGCGGGCATTTCTGGCGTAGCCGAGAATTACGCTGTGGCCCATTCCGCACTCAGCAGCGCAGCCTGTTCGAGCACGGTCTC
>JACPTJ010000585.1 GCA_016192835.1 Betaproteobacteria bacterium | reverse complement strand
CGATCGCCGTGCGCATGTCGACCACCATGGCGACCATCGGCGTGGCAACGAAAGGAAAGCCAAACCCGAGGGCGCCCTGGATGAATCCGGCCAACAGCACGGCCGCGACCAGCCACAACACGATCCCAAGCGAGAATGATTCGAATCCCGGCATATTGAACCATGTTACTTGCCGCGTCCCGATTTGTCATGATGGCGGGATTGCACTAGGATGAGTCGCAGGAGGAATGCCGCCATGAACGAATCGAATCCCTACCAACCCCCCGCAACACCCGCCGCACCGGCATCAGAACGGGCGGGCGCTTTTTCCGCCGCGGGTCGCGCGGTCGACGCCGGACGCGGCTGGGAATGGATCGCCGAAGGT
This sequence comes from Betaproteobacteria bacterium, assembly GCA_016192835.1. Lineage (GTDB taxonomy): Bacteria > Pseudomonadota > Gammaproteobacteria > Burkholderiales > SG8-41 > PALSA-1004. The sequence goes on along the minus strand of JACPTJ010000585.1, from coordinate 4,111 downwards.
TTTGCCCTGTTCAAAAAGCAGCCCGGCATGTGGATTTTGGTCCTGATCGTTCTGGTTGCGTGCTCGATCCTCATCAGCCTCGTGCCGATCGTCGGCGCGCTCGCCAATCTGCTGCTCATGCAGGTATTCATGGGTGGGGTCATGCTCGGCTGCCGCGCGCTCGATCGCGGTGAGAGCTTCGATGTCGGCTGCGTGTTCGCGGGGTTCAAGCAGAGCACCAGCGATCTGGTGGTGCTCGGCCTGCTGGCGCTGGTGGGCTGGATACTCGCGTTCATACCGGCGATTCTGATCATGGGCGGCGGCGCTTTCATGACGATGATGGGTGGCGGCGGACCCATGGCGAATATCGGCGCGCTGGGCCTGACGTTCATGCTTGCCCTGCTGGTGTCGCTCGCGCTCGCCTTGCCGGTCTACATGGCACTGTGGTTTGCGCCGTCGCTCGTCGTGTTCAACAATCTCAAGCCGGTCGACGCCATGAAGGCGAGTTTCCTGGCGTGTCTCAAGAACATCGTGCCGTTCCTCCTCTACGGCGTGATCCTGCTCGCGTTGTGCGTGGTGGCCGCGATCCCGCTGGGGTTGGGGTTCCTCGTGCTCGGACCGGTGGCCATCGCGTCGATCTACACCGGGTATCGCGATATCTTCGTCGCGGGTTAGCGGCCTGCCGGGACCATTTGCGCCGCTCGCCGTTTTTTCCGTACGCGCTGCTCGCCATCGCGGTGCTGTTATGGGCCGGCAACTGGGTGTTCGCGCGCGCGCTGCGCTTTGACGCGCCACCGGTGGCGCTGGCTTTCTGGCGCTGGCTCATCGCGCTCGTCATTCTGGCGCCGCTCGCGTTTTCACACGTCCGCCAGCAGTGGCGCGTCGTGCTGCGCTCGTGGCGAGTGTTGTGCCTGCTGGCATTGCTCGCCACGGTGTTTCAGCACATTCCCGTCTACATCGGGTTGCGCGATACGACCGCCACCAACGGCGCCTTGCTGAACTCCACGACCCCCATCATGATCTTCGTGCTGTCGCGGGTGCTGTTCGGGGAGCGCTGGTCGGCGCGGCAGGCGCTCGGCGTGGCGATTTCGGTGGGCGGTGTCGTCGCAATCGTCGCGCGCGGCGAGCCCACGGCGCCCGCCGGTCTGCAGTTGAACGGCGGGGACCTGTGGGTGTTGTTTGCCACACTGTCGTGGGCCATCTATACGGTATGCTTGCGCTGGCGGCCGGCGGAACTCGATCCGCTGGCGATGCTGTGGACGATTTCGGCGCTGGGCGTGGTCGCCATGGTGCCGCTGTACGCTTGGGAACTCGCCAGCGGCCGCACGGTGCATGTGACCCCGATCGCACTGGCCGGAATTGCCTACATGGGAGTATTTGCGACGGTTGTCGCGTACGTATTCTGGAACCGCGCGGTGCAGCAGATCGGGCCGAATCGCGCCGGGCCGTTCATGTACCTGATGCTCGTTTATACGCCGCTGCTCGCGATGGTGTTTCTGGACGAGCGTTTGCAGCTTTACCATTTCATCGGTTGCGCCCTGATTCTGGGCGGAATTTACCTCGCGGCGAGTGGCCGTCGCGGGGCGGCAGGCGCGCGGGGGCAATCGAACGTGTAGCCGGATTGGCGCGTTTCCCGCCGCCGTGTCACGCTTCCAAAAAAGCCTGCCCCGAGCTAAACTGCGCCTCTCAATCCCACGAATTTTCCCGTCGCCAGGAGCCCCCATGACAGAAGCGAAAAACCTTGCCGTGCAATCGAGCAAAGTACGCATGACACCGTCGGAGGCGTTCGTCGAAACGCTGCGCGCGCAGGGCGTGAAGGACACCTTCGGCATCGTGGGCTCGGCCTACATGGATGCGCACGACCTCTTTCCGCTGGCCGGCATCCGCTTCGTGTCGGTCGCGCACGAGCAGAACGCCGCGCACATGGCGGACGGCTATTCGCGCGTCACCGGCAAGCACGGCGTGTGCATCGCGCAGAACGGCCCCGGCGCCACCAATTTCGTGACCGCGATCGCCGCCGCCTACTGGGCGCATTCACCGGTGGTGTGCATCACGCCCGAATCCGGCAGCCTGACGATGGGGCTCGGCGGGTTCCAGGAAACCGAGCAGATGCCGATCTTCTCCAAAATCACCAAATGGCAGGTGCACGTCAACGCGCCGAGCCGCATGGCGGAACTCACCTCGCGCGCATTCGACATCGCGATGCAGGAACGCGGGCCGGTGCAGCTCAACATTCCGCGCGATTATTTCTACGGCGACATCGAAGTCGAGATTCCGAAGCCGATACGCATCGAAGGTTCCGCCGGCGGCCCCGAATCGCTCGACGCGGCGGCAGCGCTGCTCGCCAAGGCCAAATTTCCGGTGATCCTGTCGGGGGGTGGCGTGGTGATGGCGAACGGCATCAAGGAGTGCGTCGCGCTCGCCGAATACCTGAGCGCGCCGGTGGTGAACTCGTACCTGCACAACGATTCGTTTCCGACGAGCCACGCGCTCGCCTGCGGCCCGCTCGGCTACATGGGATCGAAGGCGGCGATGCGCCTCATCAACAAGGCCGACGTGGTGCTCGCGCTCGGCTCTCGCCTAGGCCCGTTCGGCACGCTGCCGCAGTATAGTTTCGACTACTGGCCGAAGGACGCCAGGATCATCCAGATCGACAACAATCCGCGCGTGCTCGGTCTGGTGAAGAAAATTTCCCTCGGCATCTGCGGCGACGCCAAACTCGCGGCCGCCGGACTCCTCGCGCGCCTGAAGGCAAAAGTCAGGCTTGCGCCGGACAAGGCACGCATCGCTGCGATCGGCAAGGAGAAAAAAGCCTGGGCCGAGGAACTCGCCAAATGGCCGTCGCCGAACGAAGAGACCCGCATCGGCCCGCGTCAGGCGCTCGCCGCGCTCGCCCGCGCCAAACCGAAAAACGCGATCGTGTCCACCGACATCGGCAACGTGTCGTCGGTGTCGAATTCGTACCTGCATTTCGATCAGGCGCCGTCGTTTCTCGCCGCGATGGCGTTCGGCAACTGCGGCTACGCCTATCCGGCAGCGATCGGCGCCAAAGTCGGGTGCCCCGACCGGCCGGCGATCGCCTACGTCGGCGACGGCGCGTGGGGCATGAGTCTCGCCGAAGTCATGACGTGTGTGCGCGAGAACATCCCGGCGATCGCGGTGGTGTTCAACAACGGCCAGTGGGGCGCGGAGAAGAAAAACCAGGTCGACTACTTCGACAATCGGTTTCTCGGCACCAACCTCAAGAACCCGAATTTCGCCGACGTGGCGAAGGCGATGGGGGCGCAGGGCATGACGGTTGGCCGCGTCGACGATATCGAAGATGCGCTGCGCAGCGCCGTGCGTTCTAACAAGCCCACCGTGATCAACCTGGTGCTGACGCAGGAGCTCGGCGACCCGTTCCGCCGCGACGCCTTCAAGCCGCCGCGGCGCCTGCTGCCGAGGTACAAGAAATACAGCGCGAAAAACGTTTGAGACGTCACTAACTCGTACTGCGTCGCAACTAATTATCTCGCCCCCTCTCCCTTCGTGGGAGAGGAAAATATTCCCTCGCCCCGCTTGCGGGGAGAGGGTTAGGGTGAGGGGGCGCTCCCTCTTCCCTCGTGGGAGAGGGCCAGGGTGAGGGGACCAGCATCACCCATTCTCCCCCGTCCTCTCTTCCATCTTGGTAACTTCGGCGACGTTGAGCAAAATGCCAAAACGTATTTCCAGGACTATAAGCGCCGGACGGAAAAGGCTCGTCCCGCCAAGCGTGCCACATGAGCCGTGGCTGATCGAGCGCCTGAAGGACCCCGAGGAGGCGGCAGCTTACCTTGAAGCGGCAATTGAAGATGGCGATCAAGGTGTGCTCATGCTTGCCTTGCGTCACATCGCGCAAGCGCGCGGCGGCGTCGCCGCGATCGCGCGCAAGTCCAAGCTCACTCGCGAGGCAACCTACCGGATGCTCTCAAAATCCGGAAATCCCGAACTGCGTAGCCTCACGGCTATTCTCGGTGCGGCGGGACTGCGGCTGTCAGTGAAGCCCATCGAGCAGCGGCTGAGGAAGGCGGCATAATGGCGCAAGAGTTTTGTTGGAAGCGTGGCCTGTCCCCGGTGGCATGAGATCGACTTCCGCAACGGGCAGAGCGGCGGT
>JACPTJ010000517.1 GCA_016192835.1 Betaproteobacteria bacterium | reverse complement strand
GGTCGATCCCATCCTGCCCGGCCAGCGCTCGGGGGAGATCATCGATGCGGTGGACAGGGTGCAGAACATCCGCAACATCGATGACTTGGTGCAACTGCTAGTCGTTCCGCCCGCGAAGCGTTTTACGGCCGTCGCGGGTGGCAAGCGCTGAAGCGGTGGGGAATATCCCGGAGCGATTCCGTGCGATGATGAAGAGTGATGGCGCGAAGTGGGCCGGTGTCATCAAGGCAGCGAACATCAAGCCCGAGTGAGGTAGCAAGCATGAGCGTTCCAACGATTGCCGAGCGCCTGGCACAGGCGGTCGTATCTGCCGCGGCGCGTGCGGTATCAGACGATAAGTTGCTCCACGCTGTGGAGCGCGTGCTGCTCGATACGCTTGCTTGCGCGCTGGGTGCCGTGAATTCCGCGCCTGGCACGGCGGTACGCGCGTGGTCGCAGCTCATCGGCGGAAGTCCGCAGGCAAGCATTCTCGGCACACGCGAGGCAAGCTCGGTGCTTGGCGCCACACTTGCCAACTGCACGATGGTGCGCCATCTGGACATGAATGACTGCGACTGGGCGCGCGATCCCGCGCATCCGAGCGACAACATCGGAGCGTGCCTCGCGGTGGGGCAGGTAACCGGAGTGAGCGCATTGGAAGTGATGAAGGCGATATTGATCGCGTACGAGATTCAGATGCGCAGTACCGAGTTCACCAAGGTGTCCTTCTTCAAGACGACCGGCTGGGACCATACGACGTTCGTGACGCTCGCGACTGCCGCCGCGACGGGCGTGCTTCTGCGCCTCGACGCGACGCGGATGGCGCATGCAATTGCCATTGCCGCGAGCTACCCGACGGTGGGTGAGCTTCGCGTGGGTCAGATCTCGATGATGAAAGCGGCGAGCGCCGGTCTTGCCGCTTCACGCGGCGTGGAGGCGGCTTACCTCGCGTCGTACGGCGTCACCGGACCCCGTGAGATTTTCGAAGGCAAACGAGGTGTCTCCAGGCTCGTCCTCGGCGAATGTGACTGGGATCTGCTCACGGCTCCCGTGGGCGAATGGCGGTTGCCGCGCACGTGCCTGAAGCAGTACCCGGCGGCCTACATCATTCATAGCGCAATCGATGCGACGCTCGATCTGCGCCGCGAGCATACCTTCGAACCTGGCCAGATCAAGGAAGTGACGGTCGAGGGCTTCGGCTGGTTGATCGAAGACATGGTGCATGGGATGGGCGGCAAGTCGCGCTACGACATCGACACTCGCGAAACCGCCGACCACAGCCTGCCTTATTGCGTGGCGGTATCGCTCGTGGATGGCGAGTACACGCTGGCACAGCTCGATACGCCGCGGTGGAATGCACCTGAAGTGAAAAGCGTGCTTGCGAGGGTGCGCTGCGTTCACAATCCTGATTTCGACGACGGGTTTCCAGCGAATCGGCCCGCACGAATTACAGTAATGCTTACGAACGGGCAAGCGATTACCCGGGAAAGACGGTTTCCCAGAGGCGATCCTCGCACTCCGCTCACCGATGATGACATTGCGGCCAAGTTCAAGCGTCTTTCCGGTTCCATACTCTCATCGAACCGTCAAAAGCAAGTGATCGAGACGGCCCTCGGGTTCCGCAATCACACGGTTGCGGAACTGATGGCATCCTGTGCTCCGGAGGCGGTGTGAACGGCGCGGGCATCCGGCCGGAATGAGTAACGAATAAGGACACCAGCAATGGATCTGGAGCTGGCAGGAAAGATCGCCGTCGTCACGGGGACCAGTGTGGGCATTGGGCGGGAAATTGCAAAAATGCTGGCGGCAGAAGGGGCGCGGCTGGTGCTCATTGCACGCCGTGGCGAGCTGCTCCAGACATTGCGGCAAGAGCTCGAAAAGAGCGGCGCTGCGGCGCCTTTAGCGATCGCGAAGGATTTGACTGCGCCCGATGCTCATACCGAAGTCCGTGACAAGGTGCTTGCGGCGTTCGGATACATCGATATTCTGGTCAATAATGCCGGTGGCTCGCGCCCACTCCCAATCGATGCGCCCGAGGACGCATGGGAAGAGGCGATTGCACTCAATTTTACCGCGGTGCGTCGTCTGACTCACGCGTTTCTTCCCACGATGATCGAGCGACGCAGCGGCCGCATCATCAATATCACGGGCACTTCCGAGCCGCGCGGACTCAACGCAGCGTACTCAGCGAAAGCCGCCGTTTATGCGTGGGCGAAAGGGCTTTCGCGCGAGATCGGCCAGTTCGGGATCACGATCAATTCGCTCGCGCCGGGCCGTATCCTCAGCGAGCAAATCGTCAATCGCATCAACCCGGGCGACGCGAGTCGCGATCAATTTGCGCGTGACAACATACCGGTGGGGTACTTCGGCGAGCCGCAAGACATGGCGTATGCAGTCGCATTTCTTGCATCGCCCAAGGCGCGCTACGTCACGGGCGAAATTGTGCATATCGACGGCGGCATGCGTCGCTTCGCATTTTGATGGTTGTCACATGTATCTGCCGCCAGCGCAGATTACGCGGTCGCCCGTGACGAAGGAAGATTCGTCTGAGGCCAGATAGAGCGCCACATTGGCCACATCCTGCGGCGTACCGATCCGTCCGAGCGGGGTCGTGCCTTCGGCTCTGCCGACTGCGGATCCGTCCGCCTCCGTGCCAGCCTTCCCATGCGGAACCCCGCCACCCTCCGGGTACCATTCCGGATTTCGGCGCTCGGTATCGATCATTCCTACGGCAATCAAATTCGCTCGCACGTTATAGGGTCCAAGCTCAAGCGCGAGCGCCTTGATTAGGCCATACAGCCCTGTCTTCGATGCAACCACGTGGGCGCGTAGCGGCTGCCCGGTCATGGAAGCGAGCCCCCCCAGGGCGATGATACTTCCGCCGCTACGGCGTTGCATCATGCCGGGTGCCAGAGCTTTCGCCAGGTAGAACGTCGAGTGAAGATTGACTGCGAACACGCCGAGCCATTCGTCGTTCGATATTTCCCAAAATGGTTTGTGTGGCCGCAAAGCCGCGCAGCTGACAAGAATATCCACCTTGCCGAACGCATTCAGGGACTGCTCTACCAGGCTTTTGACCTGCTCCGGATTTCCCACATCGGCTGCGAATGGAAGCACGCGCGCGCCCAGTGCTTCACAATCCTTAGCAACCTGCAGCAGATCATCGCTCATGAAGCGGGCCGCGAGAACCAGGTCAGCACCTTCGCGTGCGAACGTCAGGGCGATGCTCTTGCCTATGTTGCGGCTGCCACCGGCGATCAATGCCGTCTTGCCTTGCAGTCTCATTACTGGAATAACCATGGAATCGGAATCCAGCCCGACTGTTGCAGCAGGCAATCGGGCCAGTACACCCCCAGCAGGGTCTGGAAGTGAAAGTATATGATGTAAAGCGAGACCCCGGTTACCAGAGCAATGACGCTCCAGGGCGCTTTACCCTCCACCCGCATGAACAGGACAAAAAAGAACGGAATCGACAGCTTAAAGCCGATGACATAGATGCCCGCGTAAAGGCCGAGAATCCAGTACAGAAATCTCAATCCCCGGGAATAAATCACCGAAGTTTCCGAAGTCGTATCGGAGGAGACATCAATGATCCTCTCCTGGTTGGATGTTCCCTCAGGGCCGGGATTCAGGCTCCTCCGTATCTCGCGGTACAGTTGAATTAAAATCAGGATAATACCCGGGGCGGATACGCTGATCGGAAAGATGCGCGCGCCAAAGACCATATCTTTAACGCCGTAGGCTCCGTACGCAAATACCGCCAGCATGAACAAAGCAAAACCGACCCTGACGTTTGCCAGTTTATTCATATCTCTGCTTCGGTTTTCTTTTCCTGCCTGGTACGAAGCCCCGCCCAGAGTGAAAAAACAATAACACAAGCCAGGATGATAACGCCCGGCTGGTAGAGCCAGGCGGCGCCGTAGCGGGCGGTGCTGACCCAGAAGTATTTTTCCGCCAATGTCCCGAGCACAAAACCGATGAGCACGGGGGGTCTGGGCCAGCCTGCGCGCTTCATAAACCAGCCCAAAAGGCTGAGGAGCAAAAGAAGGATAAGGTCGCCCCAGCTGCGGCTGGTCTGAAATGCGCCCAGGATGATCACCATTAGGGCCACAGGCACCCAGTAATGCACCTTGATGTTGGTCAGGGCGGCAAGCGGACGTGTCAGGAAGATGCAGAGGCCCGCCGCGATAACATTTGCGAGCGCAAAGCTCCAGACACAGATAAAAGCGAGCGGCAGCTGGGTTGTCAGCATTTCACGTCCCGGGTTTACACCCATGACCATCAAGGCGAACAGGAAAATCGCCATGGTGCCGCTGCCCGGTATGCCGAAAATCAGGGTGGGGATGATTGCGCCGCCGTCGGCAGCGTTATTCGCTGCTTCAGGAGCGATGACGCCCCGGATGTCGCCTTTGGAAAACTGCGACTTGTCCTTGGCGCTCTGGAGGGCGTAACCATAGGCGATCCAGCTCGCCGGAGCCGACCCCAGGCCCGGTATAAAACCGATGAATGTCCCCAGCACGGAGGCCCGCGCAACCAGCCACCAGTTCCGAAGGGTGTCTTTCACGCCATCCCGTATTCCCTTGCCCAGCTTGTGGGGGATGGTGGAAATGGCGGTGCCCCGGATGACGAGATCGGCGATTTCAGGGATGGCGAAAATTCCCAGCGCAACGATAACCAGGGAAATTCCGTCTTCCAGATAGTCAAGACCGAATGTGTACCTGAACTCATAGATGGACGGCGCGCCCCCGATGGCGGCCATTAATAACCCCAATAGTCCTGTCAGGACCCCTTTAATGGGCTGACTGCCGGCAAGCACCCCCACCATGCAGATGCCCCAGATGCACAGCATAAAAAAATGGGCTGATGTCAGCTGTTGCACAATGGGGCGGGCGATGGGAAATGATATGGTCAGAAATAGAGCGCCGATGAGCCCGCCGATCATTGAAGCGAGGAAAGCGGCGCCCAGTGCCCGACCGGCTTCTCCCTTCTGTGCCAGGGGATAGCCATCCAGGACGGTCGCTTGGGAACCAGCCGTGCCCGGCACCGCAAAGAGCACTGCCGGGATGGTGTCCGAGGTCCTCAGTACGCCAACCATTCCGATCAGCAGCGACAGCGCCGCCTCAGGCTTCAACGTCCATACGAAGGGCAGAAGTATCGACATGCCTACGGTGCCGCCCAGTCCCGGCAGAATGCCGATGGTGATGCCAATGGCAATGCCTGCCACGAGCATACTGAAGACTTCAAATTCAAACATATGTCTCAGAGCTATTAATGCAGCCTCAATCACGTCACGTACCTCCCGCGGACGCCGCCGGACAGATTGTCTGTCCGGCGGTTATATTTTGGCTTTTCATGGAATCGAATGGGTGACTGTTGGGCATTTTAGAGCGCTGGCAGCAGGCATGTGAGAACCTTCAGCCGCTCGCGCTTCACGTGGCCGTAACCCTTGCACGGCACGCGACGCACCTCGAGCTCGATAAAAACGCGCGCGTCGCCACACGAGGGATCGCGAACGCACCGCGTGCGTCGGTCGTACCAACCCGACTGGACTCGACCACAGCCGCCGCAGCTGTTTTTGCTAACTACCTGATTCCATCAGAATTTTACCCCGCCCCTTTCTTCCATGAATTTCCGCAGCCAGGGCCGGGTCTTTTTGGCAAAGCTGCTCGCAAAATTCAGTATGTCGCGGGCATCCTCGCCGGCATATTGCGGGTCGCCTCCGAAAATTTTCGTGGCAGCCTCTTGATATTCCGGGTCGGCTAACATCTTTACTGCCGCAGACCTCAGGATTTGCAGGATATTATCCGGGGTGCCTTTGGGTAAGAGCGCCGGCTTGTTGCTCGTGCGAGCATACCCGAGCAGGGCCAGCGTTGCTTCCCACTCGATCCCGGAGGGGGCCTTGCCGGTCAGATCCTTCCAGACTTCGCCCGGGGTAGGCACATCCGAAAAGTATTCACTCCTGACCATTTCCCCCTTTTTGCTCAGCAAACCGCTTTGCATCAGTTTAACCGCCGTGCCCTTTTCCACCTCGGACTTGGCGGACCGCGAATACTGCGGAGAGGTCAGCCATGTCACATTGGTTTCCTTTTGAAACCAGGCCAGCGCACGGTCGGCACCACCCTGAAACGCCAGAACATCCTTTGATTTAAAGCCGACGGCATCTTTTAAAATCAACCAGGTGGCCGCACTCGGGTTCGGCAGCGGCTCCATCCCAAAAATCAAATTCTTGGCCGTGGGAAAGTCTTTATGGCTCTTGGTAATATCGGTCCACCCGACCATGACCTCGGCCACGCTGGCCAGGGCGAACACCGGCATTTCTTCATAGCTGTAACTCACGCCCTTTGTCTGCAGCAGGGAACCGACGCCGGTGTTGGAGGAGCCGATCAGAACCGTCAAACCGTCCGGCCTGGAATTCGCAACATAGTTGCCGCCGACGCTGGCCCCGCCGCCGGGCATGTTGCGAACGACGATCGTGGGTTTTCCGGGTATGAATTGCGGCAGAAACTTGGCCCAGAGCCGTGCGGTGATGTCGGTTCCGCCGCCGGCTGAATGCGGCGCGACAAACGTAATGGTTTTACCTTCGTAATAGGGAGCACCGTGCGCGGTTCCCTGAAAGCCAACGAACGGAAAGGATACCGCCAGAGCCAGCAGGACGAAAATCGATTGACGCTTATTCATCTCTTTTACCTCCTCTTTGTCAACTCATAAAAGTAAACCCCTCGCTATGCCGGGGGATTTACTAGGGTTTGACCTGTGCGACGGTCGCCGTGAATCTCCGAGTCTCGGCCAAGAGACAGGAGAACACAGTGAAAGAATATCACAGTCTGAGTCATACGATGTGGGACTGTAAGTTGTCCATGCAGGGCTTGCTGGGCGGTATCGGCGCGGCGGTTGCCGCGGCCAAGGTCATGGCGCTGGACGAGGACGGCATCACGACGGCCATCGGGCTTGCCGCCAACCAGGCGAGCGGGGGAAGCGCAACCGACCAGGACATCACGGATAAAACCCGCGGTCAACTGCGCACTGCCTATCCGGACGCAGCGGCCGAGCGCATCCTTGCCCAAAGCTGGGCTATCGAGGAGTGCCCGCGGGTCGACGCGTTCTGCAAGGATCTCGCCGCAGGCGCTTAATCTCAAGAACGGCGGTCAAACGCAAAGACGCGAAGAACGCAAAGGAAAATATCTAGAAACGATTCTCACCGGATTGGTGATCTTCATTTTTGCGTTAAAACTCGTACTTTCTTTGCGAACTTGGCGTCTTGGCGTTGAAAGCGCTTTTTTCGAGGTTAATAGTTCCTCGCCCCGCAGCGCGCCACCTCGCCACTCAGCCTTCCGGCACGTACAACTTGAAGCAGGCGGAGCGCCCGCCGTCGGCCGGTATCACCGTTCCGGTAATGACGCGCGATTCGTCAGACGCCAGGAACACGGCGATGGCCGCCATATCCTCCGACTCGGCCACCGAGAACGGAAACAGCTTGCGCGACACTGCATTGCGCGCCAGCACTGCTGCGCTCGGCTTCGCGGCAGAGGAATCCTTGCTTTCCCAGCGCGCGATCGAACGCTCGGTGCGCACGGTCGCCGGCGCGATGGCGTTGGCGCGTATGCCGTCTTTCATGTACTCGGCGGCCAGGGTCCTGGTGAAGGACACGATGCCGCCCTTCGCCGCGGCGTACGCGGGCTTCTCCACGCCGATCAGCGCGAGCCACGTGCTGAAGTTGATGATCGATCCGCCGCCGCCCGCGATCATGTGCGGGATGCCGTGGCGGCAGCACAGGAAAGGATGCCGCAGGTTGAGCGCGATGGTGCGATCGAAGACGGCGAGGTCCATCTTGTGCACGGGCACGTCTTCCACCAAGGAGCCTCCCACGCAGTTCATGAGGATGTCGAGCCGCCCGTAGCGCTCGACCGCCGCGTCGATCGCGCGCTTGACCGCCGTGTCCTGCGTCACGTCGGTTTCGATGAAGACCGCGTCGCCGCCCGCATCGCGCGCCTGCTTTTCCGTCGCGCGCCCGAGGTCGGGTTTGATCTCGGCCAGCGCCACCTTCGCGCCTTCCCGGATGAACGCCAGCGCGCTCGCCTTGGCGATACCCGCCCCGGCGCCGGTGATGAATGCGACTTTGCCTTGCAGCCTGCCCATGAGTCTTCTCCTTCCTGTATGGTAACTACTCAGGTGGCTATCACCCTGATGCCACCAACCGGACGATATTCTACCCCCCCCGTGTCAAGGCAAAGGCAATCGAGAAAAATTCTTTTTGTGCAGGTGCCGTGACCAGCAACCTTCTTTCGCTCATCATCAACCTCACATCGCCTCCCATCCCACTTACTAGGACGGGGCATTTCAATCAGCTTCTTTACGTGAGGCAACGAATCCATTTCACTCAGGTTTTTGATGAGGCAATTCCAGCCTTGACGAACCGGAGCGTTATATCTACCCTTTAATAGAACGTAGAACATAGTATCGCAAAGTGGAACAAGGCTAAATGGGCTCATGCCGACTGTCAAGGCGCACGTCACGCGCGTCCTGAACCGGTAGGCCCCGGTGTGCTTCGTGGAGAATCCGTGGATCTCGAGTTGACGTCCGAACAGGAGTTGATGCGCGATTCCGCGCGTCGCATGGTGCAGCAGGAAATCGCGCCTAAACTTTCCGCGTCTGATCGCGATCAGGCACTGGCGAAGCCCGTCTTCCTCGAAATATTTCAAGCAGTCGCCCGTCTAGGGTTGACGGCGCCGCGCATCCCAGAGTCGGCTGGTGGGTCGGGCATCAAGATGCTCGACTATGGCGTCATGTTCGAGCAGATCCCTCCGGTAATCAGCATGTCCATGCTGTCGCACGACTCGTGTATCTCACGCATATACGCGGAGGGCACTGAAGACCAGCGCTCGCGATTCCTGCCGGATCTGGTTGCGGGGCAAAAGATTGGATGCACCGGATCCACCGAGCCGGATACGGGTTCCGATCCGCGTGGCATCAAGACCCGCCTAACACAGGATGGCGACATGCTGGTGCTGAACGGCCGGAAGATGTGGATCACCAACGTATCCTTGTGCGACACGATCATCGTCACCTGCATAGATGGCCGCAACAGTCAGAAGACCGGTCGGATCGTGAAGGTGATCGTCGAGCGCGAACGGTCGCCATTCGAAGCGCACGAGATCGACACCATTGGCCTGCGGAAAGGACTCCTCGGAGAAGCCGTCTTCGAGAACTGTCGTATCCCGCCCGAGAACCTGATCCAATCGAAACAGGGTGGTACCGAGGTGCTCAAGACGAGTTGGAATGTGAACCGACCCATGGTGGGTTTGCAGGCGGTTCATCTCGCGCAACAGGCATTCAACATTGCGCTCGATTACGCAAAGGTGCGCAAGACATTCGGAAAGGCGATTGCGGCGCACCAGTTGATTCAAAAAAATCTGTCCGACATGGCAACGGCGATTATGGCGAGCCGGTTATTGTGCTACCGCGCACTCGCACTGATCGACATAGGTCAGACGGCCGACGGCGCCGCCGCCATGGCAAAGCGCTACGCGCAAATGGCCTGCAGCGAAGCGGTATGGCAGGCGATGAACGTGCTCGGTGCAATGGGGCTGTCGC
>JACPTJ010000516.1 GCA_016192835.1 Betaproteobacteria bacterium | reverse complement strand
GGCTGGTGTCATAGAATGTTCCGCATGACCGGTGCGGCGCTGACGCGAACCGGCGGTAAGGTGAACGGGATTGCGGAATTATAGCAAAGCACAACCGGGCTCCGCCTGCGCGGCCGCAAATGGCGCGGGATCGCCAAAGACGCTAACATTGGCGCCTGATCGTTGGCGGGAGAAAACGTAATGTATGTGGCAGACACCAAGCGCCTGACGCTCGCGGGAGCGCGCAAAATGATGGCAACCGCGATCGGCGAGGCCGAAGCGGCCGGAATCCCAATCGCGGTCGCGATCGCTGATGCCGGGGGGCACCTCGTCATGCTCGAGCGCATGGACGGCGGGCGCTTCCATACCGTGCATTCCTCGACCACCAAGGCGGTGTGCGCCGCCTCGAACAAGCGGCCGACGACGGCCAAAGGCGCGCAGGCGCAGCCGCTCGACACCACGCACGCCATCGGGCTTGCGCTCGCCGCCGGACCGGAGCGCTGGACCGCGATGGAAGGCGGCTACCCGATCATTTTCGGCGGCGAATGCGTGGGAGGCATCGGCGTGAGCGGCGGCGACTGGGCGTTCGACGACCGAGTTGCGCGCGCGGCGATCGAGGCCATCGGTGCAACTTACCGCATCGACGCGAAATGAATTACAAAGAACAAAGATCGATTGAAACCGCCGATGAACGCAGATGAACGCAGATAAGATCAACTTCAAATTGCTGTTGTTTTATATCGGCGTTAATCGGCGTTTATCTGCGGCTAATATCGATTTTGATTTTGAACGGAAAGGTACACATGGCATTTGAACCGTTAAGAGTCGCCTGCATCGGCATGGGATGGTGGTCGGACGTGCTGGCGGACGCCATGGTGCGCTCCGGCAGGCTCAACATCGCCGCGTGCTACACGCGCTCCGAACAGAAACGCCAGGCGTTCGCCGCCAAGTACGGCTGCCGCGCGGCGCCGAGTTACGGGGCGATCCTCGAAGACCGCAGTATCGAGGCGATCATCAATACGACGCCGAACAACGTGCACCTCGAAACCACGAGCGCCGCCGCTGCTGCGGGCAAGCACACGTTTCTCGACAAGCCGATCGCCACCACGATTGCCGATGCACGCGCCATCACCGCGGCCTGCCGCAAAGCGGGGGTTGTGCTGGCCCTTGGCTACCAGCGTCGCAAGGAAACCCATTTCCGCTGGATACGCCGCCAGATCGACGCGGGGGTATTCGGGAGGATCGTCAATGCCGAAGCCAACATCAGCCGCGACCGGCTGGGCAAGTTCGAGGCCGGCTCGTGGCGCTACACCGCCGAAGGCATGCCCGGGGGCGTCATGCTGCAGATCGGCATCCATTACGCCGACGTGCTCGAATACCTGATGGGACCGGTGAAAGCGGTGAGCGGCGCGGTCGCCCAACTGGTGCTGCCCGGCGAAAATCCCGACGTCGCGAGCCTCATCCTCGAACACGAGAACGGCGCGCTGTCGACGCTCAATGCCTGTTACGCCTCGGCCTCCGAGTATTACCTCATGAACATCTACGGCAAGGAGGCGACCGCATACTACGACCTGCACCATGGATTGATGTTCATCAAGCGCGGCGGCGAGCGCGCGAGCCCGGTGCCGTGCGCGGCCAATGACACCCTCGTCGAGGAGCTCGAGGAATTCGCGGCAGCGGTGCGCGGCGAGGCGCAACCCGAGATGGGCGGCGAAGCGGCGACCCGCTCGCTCGCCGTGCTGCTCGCAGGGGTCACCTCCGCGCGCGAGAAGCGCCGGGTCGAGGTCGCCGAGGTTTTAGGCAGCGAGAACTGAACGAGTGAAGGAGTGAAGGAGTGAGCCCCCTCACCCTAGCCCTCTCCCCCGGTGACGGGGGAGAGGGGAATTATTTTCTCTTCACGCATTCACTCCTTCACCCTTCACTGAAAGGATAACTATGGATACGGCAACCGGATCCCTCACCAAATACCAACTCTACATCGACGGCCAGTGGGTCGATTCCGCCTCCGGCCGGCAGTTCGAAAGCCATAACCCATACACCGGCAAGCCTTGGGCGCTGATCCCGCGCGGCAATGCCGAGGATGTTGACCGCGCGGTGCGCGCCGCGCGCAAAGCATTCACGACGGGTGATTGGCCGAAGCTCACGCCGAGCAAACGCGGCGCTCTGTTGAGGAGACTCGGCGACCTGATCGCCGACAAGTCGAAGTATCTGGCGGAAATCGAAGTGCGCGACAACGGCAAGCTGCTCGCCGAAATGGGCGCGCAGACCGCTTATATGGCGCAGTGGTATTACTACTACGGCGGTCTCGCCGACAAAATCGAAGGCGCGGTCATTCCGATCGACAAGCCAGACACCTTCAACTACACGCGCCATGAGCCGCTCGGCGTCATCGGCGCGATCGTGCCGTGGAACTCCCCGCTGCTGCTCACCGCGTGGAAGCTTGCGCCCGCGCTCGCCGCCGGCAACACGATGGTGGTCAAGCCATCCGAGTTCACTTCGGCATCGATCCTCGAGTTCATGAAACTCGTCGAGCAGGCAGGATTTCCTCCCGGTGTGGTCAACGTCGTGACCGGCTTCGGTG
>JACPTJ010000515.1 GCA_016192835.1 Betaproteobacteria bacterium | reverse complement strand
CTTGCGCACCGGGTAGGGTGCGCTTGCGCACCATCCGGCAACCGGTGCGCAAGCGCACCCTACCCTATGCCGTTGAATCCACGATATCGAATCTTGCCGAGCTGCGATGCTTGGCTTCTGCTTTCTGCCGACCGCCAACTTCTTACTGCCAACTGAATACGGCCACGTACCACCGCTTCTAATAAATATCCCAGCTCAGCTTGATCCCCGACGGATCGATAATGACGTTGGGCCGGTTCCTGCCGGGCGCGCGGGATGATTCCCAGAAAATGCGGCCGATGCCGTAGCCGAGCAGGCTGCCGGCGACGGTATCCGATAACCAGTGCTGCCGGCTTCCGATTCGCGCGAGATTGGTGAGGCCCGCAACCCCGTACAGCCACGGCGCGTTGTATTCGAGCGCGAACGAGCGAGCAAGCCTCCGCCACGACTGGCCAAATAGTAAGCAAGCGGCCTTCGTAGGGTGTCAGGCGCCGCGCTGCGGCATTTTTTTACGCGGCGCGGCGGCGGGCTTGGGCTTGCGCGACCACGATCATGCCAGCACCACACGGCGACCTGGGGAGGCCGCATCAGCGCGCTTCTTCAGGCGCTCGTCGAACGTGGCGAAGTGCGCCGCCTCGCGGCTGGAAGCAAGATGCAACGCATCGGCGAAATCCATTCCAGTCTCGAAGAGATCGAGGGCCTCAGCCACGGCAGGGCTGTCCTCAACTGTCACTTGCGGCAGGCCAACAGAACTTTTCAGCGCGTTCAGGATGACCGGCCTACTCAACTCGTAGCTGAACCGCAATACCCATTCGGTTTCAAGCAACACGGTCTTGCCCACGTAAATCTGCTCGCGCTCGAACAACGCGGCTGCACGCCTGGCTTGAGCATCGTCATCACGCGTAACCAAGCGGACAAGATGCTCGTATCAATCGCGATCATGGCTCACCTTGAGTCCTGCCGCGATCGCGGCGTCCATTTCTTCAATCGTCTTTGCCGGCCCCGTGTAGCCGGCACAGCCAATTACATCCTCCAACCGCGCCGGCTTGAATAACTTCAAAGGCCGCAGCAATACGCCCTCAGGCGTATCTTCGACCGAAAACTCGACTCCCGGCCACCATTTGTGCGCGGTTCGAATATGCTTAGGCAGAATCACCTGCCCTTTGCTCGATAGCTTGGTGGTATCCATCAGATTTCGTCCCACTGTACGGTAAGAAATATGTAAGATAGTATAGCATTGGGCTATTACCAAATCCATCGGCCTGGTTCGTTGTTCGTGGTTCGTCGCGTGGTTCGTGGTTCGATCCACCAATCACCAGTCACGAGTCACGGCTGTTAATCAGTCGACTCATGGCTGAGCGGCAAACGGGTTCCTCACCGTCAACCGGTCCTCGAAGACTTGCCCATCCTGCATGTCCTCGGAATACAGCGTGTCGCAGCCTGCGGCGAGCGCGTAGACCACGACGTTGGTATCAACGAAGGCCGGCACGGTCGTAGAGTTCCTCGCGCTGCCACTTGGTGCCATCGTAGCGGCCCGCGTATTTGTCGAGCGTGGCCCATGCCTCGGTCTTCTCCCGGTCGCGCTTGGCGAGCAGGAACTCGGCAAAGTCCAGCATCTCGCCGATCTCGCGCTCGTGCATGACTTTCATGAGTTCTGCAATACGTTCAGTTGCGCCCATAATTCCGCTCCTGTCATGAGGTTTTGGCAAGTTTAACGACTTTCGCCGGCTTCTTCACCCCCCGCCGCCGTCAGCATCGCCGAAGTTGCACGCCACGACGCTACCGTAGGGCGCGCCCTACGATATGCCGTTGCATCGACGATCATAGAATCAGGTGCACGATACACGAGCCACGATCCCCGAACCACGACACGGCTGCCAGAATTGACTATACTATCTGCCACATGGCAGACACAGGAGCGTGGTCATGGCAAGTTCAACGGTGATTTCCAACCGGCCATTCAAAGCGGTCGAAACCCTGCTCGGGGGCCGCGGCGTTCTGCGCGTCGCCCCGCGCTCGTCCCTTGACTGGGTGAAAATGATCCGCAAAGGCATCCCGGCCGCGGCGGTCGAGTCGCTTACCCGCACGCTCGGCGTTTCCCAGTCCGAGCTTGCCGCGACGCTCGGCATCCCGGAGCGCACCCTCGCCCGCCGCAAGCGCGAGGGAATGCTCACCAGCGAAGAATCCGCCAAGCTCGTGAGGCTCGCGCGGGTTGTCGGCCGGGCGCACGAGGTGTTCGAAAACCTCGACGCCGCGCTCAACTGGCTCAAGTCGCCGAATGCCGCGCTCGCGGGAGCTGCGCCGCTCACCTTGCTCGACACGGACATCGGCGCCGAAAGCGTGCTGGACACCTTAGGCAGGATCGAACACGGCGTATTCGCCTGACCGCCGCCATGCTGACCGTCTGGCGGCTTGTCACAGCCCGTTTCGCCGATACGGCCTTCTCCGGCGACGGTGCACGGCTCTATGGCGGGCGCTGGAACCGCAAAGGTGTCCCGCTCGTTTACGCAGCGGGGAGCCAGTCGCTTGCCATGCTTGAGATGCTGGTTCAGGACGAGCCGCTGCGGGCGCGGTATGTGATGATTCGCGTCCGCATTCCCAGGGAGGTCAGAATCAGGTATTTGAAGATCGACGATCTGCCCCGTGACTGGCGAAACCTGGCCGCACGCGAACAACTCCAGAAGATCGGCACCGAATGGGCGAGGAAGCGGACCGGCGCAGTCCTGTCGGTTCCGAGCGCCGTAATTCCATCGGAATCGAATTACCTGCTCAACCCGCTCCACCCGGACTTCAAGCGCATCGAGATTGGAAAACCCGAAGCTTTCGTCACCGACGTGCGGCTTCTCAGGAAATGAGCGACATTGTTCGTGGTTCGTTGCGCGTTGCTCGATCCACCGTCGTAGGGCGCGGATTCATCGCGCCGAATACACGAATCACCAATCACAAATCACAAGCTAGTCCGGCTAAGGCAAAATTTCAAGCCGCTTGCCGGTCTTGGTGCGGTAGATCTCAAAATCGGCGCGGTCAAGCGTAATGATTTGATGCAGTCCGGTATGCTCTGCCGCCCAGATCATGGAAGCGTCCGCGATCTGCATGGGCCGGTCGGCATACTTTCGCATCAGATCGGACAGTCTCGGCGCCGCACCATCCATGCCCAGAACGCGCCAGCGCGGACCGCCGAGCCACGCCACGAGCACGGGCGCCAGATGATCCGGAATCATGTGACAGGCTTCAGTGACCGCCGGCCATGTGGTGACCAGCTCACCGAAAAAATCGCCCAAGACGCGATTGACTGCTTGGTTGGCCGTTTCTCGACGGTTGGCAAGAGCGATCAGAGCGCCCGAATCAACGAGCAGTCCCGGCTTTGCCACGCAGCTTTTCTTTCAGGTATTTTTTTCGATTCGCCGCAAGGTCCGGTGGGCCGGCAAATACGCCGGCAATGCCAGCGCGGCGCGCGGATTCCAGGGCGCTGGTCTTAAACGGGGCGGCCCGTTGCTTGCGCTTGAACGATATGGCGGTCATGGCGTCTCCTGCGACGAAATCATACCAAACTATTTTAGCACCGCTGCGACTACGTTGTTCGTGGCTCGTTGCGCGTTGCTCGTTTTCTCCCTCGCCCCGCTTGCGGGGAGAGGGCCGGGGTGAGGGGCATGCAACTGACGCAGAATTTCCTCCAGCACAGTGTTGGTTTGTTTCAACGCGTCATCATTCCAAAACCGGATTATCCGAATGCCTTTTGATTCAAGACAAGCGGTTCTTTCGGCATCGGGGGCAACCTGCTCGGCATGTTGCCCGCCATCCAGTTCTACTATCGTAACCAAAGCCGCAATTCCGTGTCGGTTGACGACTTCCGGAGTTTTCGCGCTAATTTTTCCACCCCTCACCCCTGCCCTCTCCCCGCAAGCGGGGCGAGGGAGAAAATCATCAATCACCAATCACCAGTCACGAATCACCGCTCCTAAAAATCCCAGCTCAGCTTGATCCCCGACGGATCGACAACGATGTTGGGCCTGTTCCTGCCGGGCGCGCGGGATGATTCCCAGAAAATGCGGCCGATGCCGTAGCCGAGCAGGCTTCCGGCGACGGTATCCGATACCCAGTGCTGCCGGCTTCCGATACGCGCGAGATTGGTGAGGCCCGCAACCCCGTATAGCCACGGGGCGTTGTATTCGAGCGCGAACGGCGTTGCCACCGCCCACGCCACAATCGTATGCCCGGACGGAAATGAATCGTAGCTATTCGACGTAGAAAATGGGTTCAACGAGGAGGAGAACGGCTTGAAGTCGCGGGTCCCGGTGTTCTGTTCCGGGCGCGCGCGGCCCACCGCATACTTGAGCCCGGTTACCGCCAGAAGCGCGGCGCCCCCCGCTTCGACGGCGGCATACCCCGTGCGCGAGCGCCGGGGATCGCTGCCGTCCAAAGCAGCCAATCCCGCACCGGCAAGCCCGAGCCACGGAATCGCGTTCCCCAGCCGTATTCCGCCCTTGAGCCAACGGTCCGCGGCGTGATCCTGTGCAAAATTGGACGCGCGGCGATCCAGCATGCTGCTTGTCAGCACCAGTCCGGTTCCGTACACGCCTGCCTCGAGCCAGTTTGCGTCTGCTGCAGTGCGCGCTGCGCCGGACACATCGTCCCATACCCGCCCAAACGAGAAAGTTTCGGGTAACAGGGCGGTTAATACCGGACGTTCATCGTCGGTTTCCAGATCGTCCAAACGGGCAAGGGGATTGCCCTCGCGTGCCGAGGGACTGAGATACTCGATCGCGACATAGCCCGCGAGCTCGGACGCCTTGAGCGTGCCGTTGAAGTAACGTTCGAGCCGTGGCAAATCGAAAAACTCGTACGTCACGACGGGGTCGTTGCGCCGCGCATAAGTGATGCGAATCTCGCGCGCATCGAGCGGCGCAAGGCGCAGCGCCGTGCGCGCCGCGCGTCCCACGGCGCGGCTGATTGGCTGAATGCGGTCGTTGGAAAGCGCAACCGTCAAACGGTAAGAGCGGTCGTAACTAACACGGATATTGCGGAACTGTTGCCGGTAGAGTGCCTCAATCAGGCGATACTCCTGCGACGAGCCGGGTTCCCATTGCTCAGTCATCGGCTTCGGCGTAACGCGGGTGTAGGGCTCGGACTCTGCGCTCTTGGGCTCCCACGCGTCGCGGCGGTCGGCCGGAATCGAGGCTTCGTTCGGCTTCGGTGCGGGCTCGAACTTCAAGGTGCGATCGTCACGCGGGCTGGTCAAACCGTAAAGCGAAACGCCACGCGCAAGCATGGCGCCGCCATCGCGCGTCAAGGGTCTCCAGAGGAAAGTGCCGATCGTGTTAGTGGATCGCGATAACATCACGTCAAAAGGAAATCTGATGTACACCCCCTTGTCAAAACTGCCCTCCCCGAACTGTGCTGCCGAGACATCCGTCTTGGTCGCGAAGGCACCGACGGACACCCCGTTCTTGAAAATGCGCGACAACTGCAACGTGGCGCCCACGTCCCCTGCCAGATAGCGTCCCGCGTTCACAGCCACCTGCACACCCTGCCAGCCGGTGTCCCAGTAGAATGTTGCGTGGCCGGTGGTCGTCTGATAGTCGCGAAAATCGAAGTTCTGGCGAAAATCGCGCTGCCGGACTTCGTTTACATCCACGCCGAAGGCAAACCGGCTTGCAAACGGCCGGTAAAGCCACTCGCCGCCCACCCCCCCAAACATATACTCGAGGTAGCCACCGTACACGCTGTAGTATTGATTATCGCTGAGCTTGCCCACATGCGTGAGTTGCAGGTACGGCATCGTGAAGTGCGAAGTCGTCACAAACTCGCGCAAAAACGTCCGTACCCGCGGCAGCTCGCTCGGCCCGGTTACCTTAAACTTGTCGTAGTTGCTATGCAGGCGCAGGTGCAGCGCGCCCTGCAACCACGTGTCGTCGCGCAACCATAGTTTGGCCCGCTCCGCGGCGTAGATCTGGTACAACACGAAGCCGTCGGGTCCGCCGAGCGTCTGCGCATAACCGAATCCGAAGCCGGATTCGAATCTCTCGCGCGTATTGTTGTAGAGTACTTTGCCGGGCGCACTCTGTTCGGGCGCACGCACCATAATGCTCTCGCGCATTTCGCCAGGCGGCAGGGACTGCGTGTGTGGCGCGACCCAGGCGTCGCGTTCGATCACATGCTCGGCCACTTCCATCCCGGGTACGCGGTAAGCGAGCACAAAGCGATCCACCGAAGCCGGCGCGTCTCGGTGTAGCACTGCAGCGACCCGATCCACCTTCTCGCGCCAATAAATCGCCTCGGCGGCGTCTATGGTCATGCGCAGCTCGCTGCCGCGCTGCTCGATGCTGGCGACTTGCCAATTGGCCTGGCGCTTGATTTCTCCCGCAGTCGATGACCAGTCCGGCGCCTGCTGAGGACGCATGGCCGCCACCGGCACACGCGGCGGGTCGCTCAACTTCGGTGTTACGAGACCGTCGAGCTGTGTGTGCAGCGTCAGACCCAGCGTGAAGGTATTCCCGCGCTCGAAGCCAAGCGTGACATCCGCCGCGCGCCCCGCCCGGTAAACCAGTCCCAGATTCCACGGCGAGTTTTGCTTCTGATTGTTGCTTAGCGGCTCCTGCTGATAATCGTTGCCATCGTGCTCGAGCTTGACGATCAGCCGATCCCACGGTGTTTGGTACTGGACACCACCAAATAGCGCCGTCGGGCCCCGGAAGTAGCTGGTGAGAGCGAACTGCCCACCCTGAGGACTCCCCTCCTGCTTGCGCGTCTCGAACGCCGAGCTAAGAAGGCCGAGAGGATTACGCAGGTCGCCCCGCGCGCCCAGGTAACCCCAACCCATGCCAAGGCTCCAGTCCAAATCTCCGGTGCGCTTGCTCGCCACCAGATATTCTCCGGAAAAGAATCCCGTCCCCGCAACGTCGCGGAGGCCGGCAGCGATTTGGGGCACGTACGCCGATTCGGGCCATAGCCGGAATTTGACGTCGATGCTCTTGTCCTTGTAGTTTTGATCGTTATAAACGCCTGTTGCCGAGGTATCGTAAAAACGGTTGCTTACGGCAGTGTAGCGAAATCCCGCTTCAAGCCAGTCGAGCGGCTGCACGAAAATGTTGCCTTGCGTGTAGGGATATGTGCGGCTGAAGTTGACAGCGAAGTGACCCGCCTTGTTCATCCGCGCTGTTGGCGTTTGCAAAAGGCCTACGCCGCCCCAGTCGTTCGTCGTAACTTGCAGCCCGCGTGAGCGCGCAGGAGGTCCCCTCTCCCCTTGCGGGAGAGGGACAGGGTGAGGGGGGGTCTCGGAAGAATCACATTTTGATACTGCACCAGGACTGGACAACTTAAACCCTTCCGCCGCCCCTCCCTGCACTCCAGTCTCCTTCCCAGCGTTCGCACTTGCATCGCACTCAGGCTCGCCCCGCGCCGGATCCGGCGCAGGCCCCTGCGTCGCGAGAAACGTGGCGAGCCGTTGCGAAAACGGCTCAGGCCACCCGCCGTCTCGCCGCGGTCCCCAGATCCACGCGCCGGGTGCCGGCTCGTCCTGCGCCTCGCGGTTCCACGCCGCCACGCCGTAGCGCTGCACCCGTCCATCGGGCTGCGCGATCCATACCCAGTCCGCGCGCACCGCGCCGGCCGGGTCGCAGGCCTCGAGGTAGTCCCTCGCCTCATGCCCGGGAACGTGAGTCACCATGCAGCGCTCGCCCTGACTGGTGATCACCGTGACGGTGCTCGGACGCTGCGGCAGCACGACGCTGTGGCCCGGCCGGAGAATCGGGTTGCGCGACGGATTCGCCTGCAGCCACCACGCATCCGGCATCGCCACAGGCACACGACCCGTGACAGGCAGCGTGTTGAGCCAATCACGCAGCCGGCCCATCGCTTCCGGCTTGGCCTTGACTTCGCTATCGAGCCCCGAGAGGCTTTTCGACAACTGCAGGCGCAGCGTATTCTGCGTGGCTACCTCGGCGGGAACCTGCCAGCTTAGGCCCAGAGGATAAGCGTTGGGCGAGATCTCCTGCTCCAGCAACCAGTCGCTGAGCCGCCTGGGCGGAGTTTGGCCGTGGGCCGAAACGGAGACGAGTTCGAGCGACACCAACAGCCCGACGGAACGCAACGCCGCAAGCAGTACGTGGTTCGTGATTCGTGGTTCGTGGTACGTGGCTCGTGGCTCGTGCCTCGTGATTAGTGAATCGTGTCTCAAGATATCTTTCACGTTGTTACTGGTCACCAATCACGAGGCGCCGTGATTCGTGGTTCGAAAAACGAACAACGAGCAACGTACCACGAACCACGGCTTTACCGCCAGCGCTGCCAGGTAAAGCACAGATCCGGCGCGAGGCACTGTTCCCCGTAGACGACGACTTCCTTTCCCTCTCGCATATCCACGGCGTACCGGGCAGGGGGAAGGACTCCGTCAATAGCAACATTGGTGACAAGTTTTGTCAAACGTCCGGCGGCAACTCCAGTCTGGAACCGCTCTTCGAACCAACTCAGGCTCTGTGCATCCACGCCCTGCAGCGCGCTCTGTCGCGGCGGTGAGATCGCGCTCAGAACCAGTTCGTCACGCACGCCAAAGCGGTAGCCGGGCATGACGTCGCGAACACGCACCCACTGAACCGGCTGCTGGGTACGGGCGACCGCCGACCATGATGGAAATTCTGGCAGGGTGACCGCTCTCCATTCGGTCGTCACGCCGGATGCGCCGACGACGCGCCCGTTTTGCAGGCGCAGTACCTCGCGCTGAGCACTGAACCACACTTCGATCGGGCCCTGCGGGTGTTTGTCCTCACTGCCCAATGCAAGAAATGAGACCCGGCCGTCAACCGTGATCCTGATGTAACGAAAGGCCGGATTGAGCTTAGGGTCGGTGACACCGCGGTCGCCCATTACGGCGTCCTGCAGGGTTTGCACCACCGCATTCATGCTGGAAGAGCAAGCGGCAAGCGTGCATGCTATCAAGACTGGCGCGGCCAGGGTTCGAATCTTCATGTCTGGAATTCCCGCAGCGAGCTTCCAGCCCGAAGCGGGTTGAAATGCGTCAAGATTATTGCATTGATTCCGGGCACTCGGGAACTATGGCCCTGAGCTTACACGCAACAACGCGGGGTAGGGTCCTGCCAGTTACGGCAGAAGCCTACCCCGCAAGAGAGAAAACTAAACCAGGCGCCTACTCTGTAGTGGTAGAGGTAGAGGTAGAGGTAGTAGTTGTGGTAGTGGTAGTGGTAGTGGTAGTGCTAGTGATGTCGTCCCCCGCCGCCGCTGCCGCCACCACAGCCGCTGCGATTGCCGCGGCGGCCGCAATCGCACCCGCGCCGAATCCT
>JACPTJ010000557.1 GCA_016192835.1 Betaproteobacteria bacterium | reverse complement strand
CGACGTAACCGATCGCCACCAGGTTGTTTTCCATGTGATACAGGAACGAGCCGCCGTAGGTGCTCGCATCGAGCGGCCAGCCGGCGGTATGGATCACCAATCCGAGCTGATGTTTTTCAGGCTTGATCTCCCACAACTCCTTGAGGCCGATGCCGTAGACCTGCGGGTCCGTGCCGTCGCGCAGTTTGTAGCGTTCCTGCAGTTGCTTGCCGAGGTGGCCGCGGCAGCCCTCGGCGAAAAACGTGTATTTGGCGTGCAATTCCATTCCCGGCTGATAGTTAGCGGTCGGCTTGCCGTCTTTCCCGACTCCCAGATCGCCGGTCGCGACGCCTTTCACGCTGCCGTCTTCATGGTAGAGGACTTCGGCGGCGGCGAATCCCGGAAAGATTTCAACGCCGAGACCTTCGGCCTGCTGACCGAGCCAGCGGCAGACGTTGCCGAGACTGATCACGTAATTGCCGTGGTTCTGAAAACACTTCGGCAGCAGAAAATTCGGCACCCTGAACGCCGAGCGCTCGCTCAACACCATGAAGCGGTCTTCGCTCACCGGGGCGTTGAGCGGCGCGTTGAGCTCGCGCCAGTTCGGAAACAGTTCGGTCAGCGCGCGCGGGTCCATCACGGCACCGGACAGGATATGCGCGCCGACTTCGGAACCCTTTTCGATTACGCACACGCCGATCTCGTGTCCGCGCTCGGCGGAAAGTTGCTTCAGGCGGATCGCTGCGGCAAGACCGGCCGGACCGGCGCCCACCACGACTACGTCATATTGCATCGATTCACGTTGTGTCACGATTTGGATCCTTTCGGGTTAATTTAACATGAAATGAAATCATCCCGTTGGTCTCGAAAATCTGGAGCAGGATGAATGTTCATTCAAACTGGCGTATATTGCTCAACTATTGATAATCGTAAAAGTGCCTGATACCCATGAGTAGCTGCATTGGTGGATACCCCATCCTCACCCCAACCCGCTCCCGCCGAGGCGGGAGAGGGAGTGTTCCCTCGCCCCGCTTGCGGGGAGAGGGTTAGGGTGAGGGGAAAATAGCGGTATCAGGCGCACCGCTCCGGCGTCGATTGAGCGAGGCCGGGACCACCGCGAAGCAACGCAATGACACACTCGACAGGTCGTCAGTCCACGGGAGGAGCGCGGGCAGCAGAGCGGTTCTCGGCTGCGCCCCGCGACGCGAGCAACGCTGGCGGATGGCGCGCCCGCATCGGTGTCGTCGTGCCGAGCGTAAACACCGTGGTCGAGCCCTGGTTCAGCGCCACGAGCCCGCCGGGGGTGAGCGTGCACGCCTCACGCATGTTTCTGGACAACGCGCTTACGCCGGAATCGATAGTGCGGATGGACCGGGACGAAGGGATGCGCGCGGTGCGTCAGCTCGCGAGCTGCCGTCCGCACGGGATTGCTTACTGCTGTACGGCGTCCAGCATCGTGCAGGGCCTGGAATACGACCGTCATTTGCAGCACGAGGTGGAGCAGGCCGCGGGCGTTCCGGCAACCACCGCCACTCAAAGCATCCTGGAGGCCCTGCGGGTGCTGGGTGTAAAGCGTATCGCCGCTGCTTCGCCTTACGCCGAGGAAATCGACCGCGCAGAGCACGCTTTCTTTGAGGCGGCGGGTTTCGAGGTGGTGTCCTCCGCGTGTCTCGGCATCAAGGACGCATTCGGGCTTGCGGCGCCGACGCCGCGCGAAATCTACGAGCTGGCGCTGCGGGCGTGGAAGCCGGGGGCCGAGGCCATGTTGATTACCTGTCTCAACCTGTGGTCCCAGACCGTCATCGAGCAGCTGGAAACCGAGCTTCGCGTCCCGGTCGTTACTTCGACGCAAGCAACGTTCTGGAGGCTGTTGCGGATCGCCGGGATAGACGACCGGATTCCGCAATATGGCAGGCTGCTCGCGGAACATTGAGATGCGCCTTCGGCTCGTGATTGGTGATTCGTGGTTTATTTATCGAGGAGGATGGCAATGAAGGCAACTGGTGTGGGAAGGTATCTGCTGTGTTCCAGGTCGAGCGGTATCGGGTTCGCATTGTTGCTCGCCACGTTGTCCGCCCTTGCGGGCGCGCAGGCGTTTCCCAGCAAGCCGATACGCTGGATCGTGGCTTTCCCGCCGGGCGGCGCGGTGGACATCGTCGCGCGCATGACTGGGCCGAGGCTGGCCGCGAGCCTGGGCCAGCAGGTCATCGTCGACAATCGGGCCGGCGCCGCCGGCATCGTCGGGACCGACATCGCGGCCAAGTCACCGCCGGACGGCCACACGTGGTTCATCGGCACGCTCGGCAATCTCGCCGCCAACCCGATGCTCTACAAGAAGCTGCCGTTCGATATCGTGCGCGATTTTGCGCCCATTACCCATGTCGTCGACATCTGGTTCATTTTGATCGCCCACCCTTCGTTGCCGGTGAAGTCGGTAAAGGAGCTGATCGCATTGGCGAAGGCACGGCCGGGCGAGCTCAACTTCTCCTCGAGCGGCGCCGGCGGCGGGCCGCATTTGGCAATAGAACTGCTCAACTCGATGGCCGGCACCCGCATGACGCACATTCCCTACAAGGGGAGCGGGCCGGGCATGACGGACCTGCTGGCCGGGCAGGTCCAGCTCTCGAGCGACAGCGTGGGCCAGAGCCTGCCGTACGTGAAGGCCGGCAGGCTGCGAGCGCTCGCGGTGACGGGGGCGAAACGTTCGCCGCTGCTGCCACAGGTGCCAACCGTAGGCGAATCGCTGCGCGGCTACGATG
>JACPTJ010000509.1 GCA_016192835.1 Betaproteobacteria bacterium | reverse complement strand
CTTGCCCTTGGCGGGCATGTGTTTAAGCAGGTAGTAGAGTCCGAGCCCGGTGCCTCCTACGTACCGGCGCAGTACATCCTCGGAAGGCAGAGGTTCCTTTCTTATCGTGCCGCGCGTCAAGTCCACGCGCAAAATATGTGCGCCGTATCCGCCTT
The DNA here is from genome assembly GCA_016192835.1 of Betaproteobacteria bacterium. Classification (GTDB taxonomy): domain Bacteria; phylum Pseudomonadota; class Gammaproteobacteria; order Burkholderiales; family SG8-41; genus PALSA-1004. Next base: position 6,908 of record JACPTJ010000509.1, on the reverse strand, counting down.
TGATAGCCATGGCTCTCCTTTTGGGGACGATGATGCTGCTGAAGCTCGAGCAACGCGCGGAGTAGTCTAGGGCATGGGCCAAGGGCACAACTTTGATCTATGTCAAAGTTCGACCGGGGCCGGGCACGTTACCCTAGGAACCCGTCGGACGAACTGGGAGGAAGCGTATGTATCGATTGAGCGGCTTGCTTGCGATCGCCTTTTCGGTCATTCAGCCCGCGCTTGCACAGGATTTCCCGACCAGGCCGGTTCGCATCATCGTGGGATTTCCACCGGGCGGTGGCGCGGATCTGACCGCGCGATTGGTGTCGCCGAAGTTGAACGAGGCGTGGGCGCGTCCGGTGATCATCGACAATCGACCGGGTGCCGGAGGCAACCTCGCGGCGGAGCTCCTCACCAAAGCAAGTGCCGATGGTCATACCATTATGGTGATGCCCGGACCGGGAGCGCCCAGCCTCTATCCGAAGCTGCCGTTCGATTTAAGAAAAGACTTCGCGCCGATCACGCTCGCGGGAAGATCGCCCAACGTCTTGGTAGTCCATCCCTCCGTGCCTGCCTCGACGGTGAAGCAATTGATCGCGCTCGCAAGATCGCAGTCCGGCAAGCTTAATTACGCCTCGTCGGGCATCGGCATCACACCGCATCTCTCGGGCGAACTTTTCCGCAAGCTCGCGAAAGTGAACATGGTGCACGTTCCCTACAAGGGGGCGGGACCCGCGGTGAGCGACCTGGTGGGAGGGCATGTCGATCTGATGATCGTGTCGATTCCGTCCGTGCTGGGTCAGATCAATGCCCACCGGCTGAAGGCACTCGGGATCACCTCGCTTCAGCGTTCGTCGATGTTGCCCGACGTTCCTACTTTAAACGAGGCGGGTGTTCCGGGTTACGAGTCGCACCAGTGGTGGGGCCTGCTGGCACCCGCGGGAACGCCGTCCGAGATCGTGATGAAGCTGAATGCAGCGTTGGTGAAAGCCCTGAATGCCGCGGACGTGAAGAAGCGGTTCACAGAAGAGGGCGCAGAAGTCGTTGCCAACACGCCTGCGGAGTTCGGAGACTTCTTCCAGAAAGAGATTACCAAGTGGGACGGCTTGTTCACCGTGGTGGCGAAACCGTCCCTGTAAGCCTGGATTTGCACCCTCGGAGCAGCATTATGTTCCGCCGCTTGGGGTGACCAATTTGTGAACCGTGGGAGACATGCTATGGCGTACGGGTATGCAGATCGAATTCTGCGAGTTGACTTGAATACGCACCGGACCTGGACCGAACCGCTGCCCCCTGTGGAAGTATTGCGCAAGTACGTCGGCGGCACCGGCCTCGCGCTTTACTATCTGGTGAAAGAAACACCGAAAGGCGCAAAGGCTGGAGACCCGGAGGTGCCGCTGATCTTCATGACCGGCCCGCTGGCCGGGACGCGCGCGCCGAGTTCGGCGAACTATGTCGTCGTGTCGTTACACTACGACATTCCCTACGCTCCCGGCGCGGGGCACTCCCACGGATTCTGGGCTGCTTTCCTCAAGCATGCCGGTTACGAGGGCATCATCATTTCTGGTGCGTCCGAAAGGCCCGTGTATCTCTTCATCGACGACGACCGCGTCGAGATACGCGACGCGCGAGCTGTCTGGGGCCAGGGTACCCGGGAGACGGAGCGGCTTATCAAGCGCGAGATTGGCGGCGAGGAAGACAAAGTCAGCGTTGCGTGCATTGGCCAGGCTGGAGAGGCACGCCTGCATGGCGCGATGATCAAGAACGACCGGAACCATGGGGCAGGCAAAGGCAGCCCGGGAGCGATCATGGGGTGCAAGAATCTGAAAGCGATCGCGGTTCGCGGCACCGGCGATGTCGCGATCGCGCACCGGCAGACATTTCTGGATACGGCCGCGCAGTGGGAGGCAAATCTGTTCGTAGCGGACGAGGGTTCCACCACCCCGCTCGGCGCCCTGTGGCACGACGGCGGCATGACACGCCAGCACAAGATCATGGCAGGAAGAGGCCAGGTCGCAGTCAAAAACCTCACGGACGTTGACTTCGGCAAGAAATTTTCGCAGAGCTATATCGATGCCTGCAAGGAATGGACAGTAACGCCGACGCCTTCCTACAACTGTAAAGTTGCGTGCTCTTACGACGTCAAGATCACCTCGGGTCAGTTCGCGGGTTTCACGGCAAGCCTGTGCGGCGGGGGAGAACCCTTCGAGGGCGCCGCGGGCATGGTCGGCATTCTGGATCCGGGACAAATGCTCGCGCTGACCGATCACTACGACGACATCGGCTGGGAGGCGGGCCACGGCGGCTCGTTGATGGGCATGGTATTCGAAGCGTACAACCGCGGCATCATCACGCAAGAAGACACGGGAGGACTGGACCTCACGTGGGGAAACTACGAGGCCTACACCGAGCTCATCCAGCAAATGCTTGAGCGCCGTGATTTCGGCGCGAAACTGATTGGCGATCTGAAGGATGTGGCGCGCGATCTCGGTATTGAAGACCTGCTCGTTCACGTGAAGGGCGCTTCGATCAACATGCACGACTGGCGCCCTCTGTGGGGATCGCTCTTTGGGCAGATCATCGCGGGCACGGGCGCGGCTCACCAGGTCGAATATCCACGCCTGCGCTTTGACGAGGCAAATTCAAAGGTGGGCAAGAAGCCGGAAAAGGTTTTCGCGACGCAGAAGAAGAAGCTTTGGGAAGACAATTTGGGCGTTTGCATGTTTGCCTGCCAGGGCGTCAAGGACGTCCTGCCCCTGGCAACGAAGTCATTGGCGACAGCGACAGGATGGGACGACTTCACCGAGGAAGATGCGCTGCGGGTGGGCGAGCGGACCGTCATTTTGATGCGCCTCATTGCTGTAAGCCGCGGGTTCAAGAAGAGCGACGAGCTCGACGTGGGCAAGCGGCTACTCGAGGCGCCGACCGAGGGACCGGCGGCAGGAATTGCCATGGCACCGTATCTGGAAGAAATGGTCGATCGCTACTACGCCGCGGCGGGCTGGGACTTGAACTCCGGATGCCCTACTCAAGCGGCGATCAAGAGCTTGGGCATGGAGGACGTCGCAAATTGGCTTGGAATCCAGTGATTGGTACGACTTGGAGCTTGTTTGCAAAATTCACCGGAGTGACCTAGCATTCCATGGGGCAGGAGACAGGGACAGCCGGGCCACCGAACGCAAAGCCGGGGCGCAGCGCACAGTGTCGTCGCAAGACGGCGGGTGGCTGAAGACAACGAGCGAGAGGAGGAGACATGTTCAGGTTGAGGTCAGGATTGTTCTGGTGCGCAGTGCTGATTGCGTGCGCGCCTGCAGCAAGCTTTGGGCAGCAGCAGGCGGCGAAGGACTATCCGTCCAAGTCGATCCGCCTGGTGGTGCCTTACGCCCCCGGCGGGGGAATAGATTTCGTCGGGCACGCGCTCGGACAGAAGATCGCGCCGGTGATCGGCCAGAATCTGTTTCTCGACAACCGGCCCGGTGCAGGCGGTTCCATCGGGGCCGACGTGGTCGCGAAGTCAAAGCCGGACGGTTACACGATCCTTCTCACCTCCTCCGCTCACGCGAGTCTGCCGAGCATCTATAAGAGCCTGCCCTACGACCCGGTGAAGGACTTCACTCCCATCTCGCTCGTGGCGAACAGCGTGGGTTTCGTGCTGGTCGTTCACCCGAGCGTACCCGCGCGGTCGGTGAAGGAGCTGATTGCGCTCGCGAAGGCGCAGCCCGGCAAGCTCAACTACGGCTCCAGCGGCGTGGGCGGCGTGATACAGCTGGCGGTCGAGGCGTTCAACCTGACGGCCGGGACGAAGATCGCGCACGTGCCCTACAAGGGGGTCGCGCAGGCCATGATCGATCTTCTCAGCGGGCGCATCGATTTGACCATCAGCCCGGGGACGGTCGTGCTCCCGCATATCCAATCGGGCAAGCTGCGGGCCCTCGGCATCACCGCGACGGTGCGCTGGAGCGCGCTTCCCGAAGTGCCCACCATCGACGAAGCGGGGCTCAAGGGCTACAAGTACGTGGTCTGGTATGGCATGTGGTTTCCGGCAGGCGCGCCGACCGAGTACGTGACGCGAATTCGCGCTGAGGTGGTCAAGGCATTCGAGGATCCGGAGATGAAGCGCACGTTCGCCGAACAAGGGTACGTTCCCGTCGCATCTACGCCACAGGAGTTCAGCAAGACGATCGTCGAGGATATTGAGTTCCACCGCAAGCTGGTCGCGCGGATTGGTCTCACGCCGCAATGATCCGTCCGGGGGCCGCGCCGCTTTGCTCGTTGGGATGCTGCAAGCAAGGAAGTCATTGCGAAGCTAAAGTGCGCGGCTTGCTTCGCTTAACCCGATGCGGTCCCTGGTGGAGCCGGAGGACAGCGCTGCGGTCGCGGTGTTCCTGGCTTTGAAGGCCGCGCGCTACATCACAGGCGCGAACATCAACGTTAATGCCGGCGCCGTAATGTAATTGGCGAATGCCGGGCAGCCTTGGCCGCGAGCTCTTGAAACTGCGGCACGCTCTCAAAACCGCCGCCGTGGGCCGTGACCGGGTTGATGGCATCCGAGTTGCGGTGGACCCTGCGCAACACTGTCTTACGATCTGCTTTCGTGTTACGTTTCACCTGGAAAAATACTGCGGAGACTGTTATGGCAACAGGGCAAACGACTCATCCGACTTACAGCACGCTGCATTTTCTGGTGCGCCATGGCGACTGGGTTGCGGCGATCGTGGCATTGGTCCCCGTCGTGGCAGGCGTGCTGGCGTGGGCAACGGGGTTGTCGCCGGTCTATGCAGTTGCCGGGTTGCTGGCAGGCGCATTTCTTTATTTGATCATGCGCAGCTATGTTGAACTCGTGCGGGTCATTGTCGACATGCTGCTTCCCAAGTGAACCGAGTCACGCGAGCGGAGAAATGCGATGAGTGAGTCTTATGCGTTCGATGCGGTGATCGTGGGCGCAGGCATTGCGGGACTGGTTTCCGCGGTGCGGCTGGCCGAGCAGGGATTGCGGGTGGGTGTGCTCGAAAAAGGCGAGCACGAAAAATATCCCTGCAATTCACGCATGACGGGAGGGGCTTTCCACGTCGCGTTCCGCGATGTCAACGACCCCGAAAACGTGCTGCTCGACGCGATGGAAACGCGTAGCCGCGGGTTCGCGCGCCCCGAGCTGGTGCAGGCGATGGCCAAGGATATCAGCGTGGCCGTGCAATGGCTGAAAACGAAAGGCGTGAGATTCATCAAGGTAGGTCACGAGATTCATCGTCAGCACACGCTCGCGCCGCCGATTCTGCTGCAAGGCAGAACCTATTGGGAAGGACGCGGTGGAGACGTGTTGTTGCGCACGCTGGGCGGCGCGCTCAAGGAACTGGGCGGCACCCTGCTGCTCGGGGCGCGCGCGGTGCGCTTGAGCATGAAGGACGGAAAATGCGTGGGGCTGGAGATGGAGCACAAAGGCGCCCGCGTTCCGGTGCAAGCCGGCAGCGTGGTACTGTGCGACGGCGGTTTCCAGGCAAATCACGAATTGATGAGAGAGTTCATCACTGCGGCGCCGGAGAAAGTGAAACAGCGGGGCGCCGCCACCGGCAACGGCGACGGGTTGCAAATGGCGCGCAAGGCCGGCGCGCAACTCGTCGGCATGGACCGTTTCTACGGGCATTTGCTGGCCCAGGATGCGATGCACAACGACGATCTGTGGCCGTTTCCCATCATGGACTTCGTGTGCACGGCTGGCGTTGTGGTCGACGCGTCGGCGCGCCGCTTCGTCGATGAAGGACTGGGCGGTGTCTCCATGACGAACCGGATTGCGGGTTTGGCGGATCCGCTCGCCGCGACGGTCGTCTTCGATGGGGCGATTTGGGATGGCCCCGGCCGCGAATTCATTTCACCGGCCAATCCGTTGCTGGTGACGCGCGGGGGCACGTTACATACCGCGCCCGATCTTGCCGCTCTGGCCGGGCAACTCGGGCTTCCGGCGGCGGCGCTGGCGGAAACCGTTGCGCGCTACAACGCTGCGGTCGACGCTGGCGAAACCGGGCGCCTCGATCCGCCGCGAACCACCGCGACGTACCGCGCGCATGCCATCCGCACCGCGCCGTTTCATGCGATACGGTTGTGCGCGGGAATCACTTACACCATGGGCGGGATCGCCATCGACGGCCGGAGCCGCGTTTTGAACGCGGTCAACCAGCCGATTGCCGGCCTTTATGCTGCCGGTTGCGCGACCGGGGGGCTCGAGGGCGGGGAATTCATCGCTTATATCGGCGGTCTGACCAAGTCCTCGGTGACCGCGTTCCGGGCGGCGAACGAAATCGCAGCCGGGCACGCCAAAAATTGATCCAGAACCATCAGGTAATATCATTTGATCTGATCAAATGGTCCCTTCATACTTACCATGGTGCGGCGCAACCGCGCCCAGTATAAGGAGCGCCCCATGCTTTTCGAGAAGCTGAAGACGGCTGAAGAGGAATGGCAGGAACGCCACAAGGAAGAGATTTCACAGGCGGAAGCGATGAACGCGGCGTGCGAAGACGGCATCCCGCTCAAGGTTCTCTACACCCCGGCTGATTCCAAGGCGGATTTTTACGCCGATGTCGGTTTCCCCGGGGATTTTCCGTTTACCCGCGGCAACGACGCCGCCGGCTATCGCAAGAAACTCTGGACCATCAGTCATTACGCCGGTTTTGGCAGCCCGCGTGAAACCAACGTGCTGTTCCGCAAAATGATCGATCACGGCGGCGTGCCGCCCTACATGGCGCTCGACCTGCCGACGCAGCTTGGACTCGACCCCGACCACCCGATGGCCCGGGGCGAAGTCGGGATGGCCGGCACTTCGGTGACCTCGCTGCGCGACTGGGAGACCATTTTCGAAGGCATCAAGCTCGAGGACACGTTTGTCGGGACGGTAATCAACGCGCCGGCGGCGGTATTTCTGGCAATGCACG
>JACPTJ010000508.1 GCA_016192835.1 Betaproteobacteria bacterium | reverse complement strand
CTTACGATCTTCAATAGCGTAGCGCAAAAGCCTGACATTGTGGATAATTCGATAACGCTGGTCAATTTCGCGGAGGACCATCAAATGTTTACGCTGCGCAAACCCTGTCGATTGCTGGTGGTGCTGGTTGGAATGGCATTGTGTCCCGCCGCATCTTACGGCCAGGAGTCGGCCCTGCCGAACAAACCCATGCGGTTCGTCATTCCCAATGCGGCCGGCGGCCCCAACGACTTTGTCGGCCGCATGATCGCGCCTAAATTGAGCGAAACGCTGGGCCAGAACGTGATCGTGGACAATCGTCCGAGCGCCAACGGTGTGACCGGCTCGGAACTCGTTGCGCGTGCGACGGCCGACGGCACGGTTCTCTCCGTGGGCAACTCCGGCACCCACGCGGTCAACGCCACGCTCTATAAGAACGCGACCTACCATCCGGTGCGCGATTTCGCGGCCATCAGCGAAATCATATTCAGCAGCCTGGTGCTGGTCGCACATCCCAGCTTTCCGGGCAGTAACATCAAGGAACTTATCGCCGAAGCGAAGCGCGCGCCGGGAAAGATCAATATCGCGGTCGCCGGGGCAACCGGCGAGGTCGCCGGCAACCTGATCAAGCTGCAGGGGAATATTGACTTGAACAACGTTCCGTACAAAGGCGGCGCACCCGCGGTGATCGCCGTGGCCTCGAATGAATCGCAGCTGCTGCTGACGCTGTATTCGAATCTTGCCGCGCTCATCGACGCCGGCAAGCTCAAACCCATCGGTACGACCGGCGTGCGGCGCGATCCGCAACTGCCCAAGGTGCCGACATTGGCCGAGAGCGGGCTCGACGGCTACCAGGTCGAATTCTGGATCGGAATCTTCGCCCCCGCGAAAACGCCGGCCGCAACGGTGCAGGCGCTGAGCCGGGAGATCGTGCGCATCGTCAATCTGCCCGAGGTAAAGGCGCGCTTCGTCACGACCGGCTATACGGTCGTCGGAAGCACGCCGGAGCAGTTCAGTGAACGCGTCCGGCGCGATACCGAGATGTATCGCAAGATTGTGCTCGAGTCCGGGATGCAGCAGCTTTGATCCTTCAAGATGGAGCAGGAAAGGATCTGTGAATGAGCGCTGCTAATAAAGGGGACGCGGGCTGTGCGATCGTGACGGGTGCCGCTGGTGGAATCGGCCTCGCCGCCGCGCGGCAGCTCGCTTCCCAGGGTTTCTCGGTGTTCCTGGTGGATCGCGATGAGGCCGGCCTTCAAACCGCCCTGGAAAGTGTCAAGGCCGGCGGCGCGAACGCCACCTCGTGCGTGGCGGATGTGACGTCGACCGAACAGGTCAATGCGGCAGTCAAGGCCGCCGCTGAATGGGGACGGATCAATGCTCTCGTCAACGTGGCCGGAGGCTCGGGTCCCAAGCGGGTGCGGGACATCGAGGGTATCGACGACACCGACTGGGATTTTGTCATCGACCTGAATCTCAAAAGCGTATTTCTCTTCTGCCGCGCCGTCGTTCCTCACATGCGCGCGCAGCGCTACGGCCGGATCGTCAACACTTCGTCGTCCTATTCGCGTGGCCGCAAAGGGCCGGTGACCACGCAAGGCACCCGCCTCGCTTATGCCGCCGCGAAGGCGGGGATCATCGGTTTCGGTGCGCAGCTATCCAAAGACCTTGCCGACTGCGGCATCACGGTGAATACCGTCGTGCCCGCCCTGACCTTGGGCGAGCCGGGGTCGCGAATCCGCTCGCGGTTCGAAAACCTTCCCGACGCCGCGCGCAACGCAGTGCTGAGCGAGCTGCCCATGGGCCGGCCCGCAGAAGCTTATGAAGTCGCCGCCGCGATCGGTTTCCTCGCATCGGAGAGTGCGAGCCATGTATCGGGCATCGCGTTGCCTGTCGACGGCGCTCTCTGACACGATCTAACGCGGCATGATTACTCGGCCTTGATGTTGGCGATTTTCACCACATCGCCCCATTTCTTGAGTTCCGACTTCATGTAGGCAGTAAATTCCTCCGGGCTGGAGGGGACAGGCACGGCGCCGTCCGACAGCATCCGGTCGATGACGTCCTTTTGCTTCAGCGTGTCGACGATTTCCTTGTTGAGCCGCTGCACGATGTCTTTGGGCATGTTCGCGGGCCCTATCATGCCGACCCACCCATGGGCTTCAAACCCGGGCAGGCCGGCTTCGGCGACCGTCGGAAACTCGGGAAGCGACGGGATGCGTTGGGCGTTGGCGACCCCCAGCGCCCTGACCTTGCCGGCGCGCACATGAGGGAGTATCGACGGGATGCTGCTGTGGGTGAAATGGGCTTCACCGGACAACACGGCCAGCACGGAAGGCGCGTTTCCCTTGTACGGAATGTGAAGTATCTCCACCTTCGCCATCGAATTGAACAGCGCCGTGGCGAGGTGCTGCCCATTGCCTACCCCGGGCGAGGAGTACGTGATCTCGCCGGGTCTCGCCTTGGCGAGCGCAATCAACTCCTTCACGTTCTTGACCGGCAGCGACGGATGAGTGACCAGCAGGTACGGGAAATTCGACATGTTGGCGATGTGCGTAAAGTCCCGCAGGCTGTCGTAAGGCAGCTTCGCGAAAATATGGGGATTGATCACCAGCGGCCCGGCTGAAGCGGCCGCGATGGTGTAACCGTCTGGCGCCGCCGCCAACAGAGCTTGCAGGCCGATGATGCCGCTGCCGCCGGCGCGGTTATCGACCGCGACCTGCTGCCCGAGGCGATCGGTTAACCCCCTGCCGGCGATGCGCCCGATGTAGTCCACCCCGCCGCCGGCCGGAAACGGCACGATCATGCGGATCGTTTTGCCCGGCCAGGCCTGCGCGAGCGCTGCCGCCGGACACAAAGTCAGCGCGCCGAATGCGAGCGCGCACGTTTTCGATAAGGTGTTCGTTATCATGGTCTCCTCCTGCTGTTTAATCATTCTGTGTCACAAAATTCCAAAGGAACCCGGCTTGCCTGCCCATCATTGGCAAAGCGCCTGACGACTTTCATCCGCAGCACGGAGTCTCCGGCAAGATGCGACCAGACGATGGCGTCGCGCGCGAGCTTGTCGGCGCTTGCGTCCATCATGCCGCCCGCGCTGCCGTGAACATCGATATTGAGCCGCGTCACTTCCTGGATGACGTCAGTCGAGTAATTCACCAGCAGACCGGCGTTCGGAGAGTGCATCTTCTGGTCGTGTTCCCACGCAACCCGCATCACGTACGAACGCAGCGCCTCCGTGAGCATGTGCATGCGGCCGAGCTTGAGCTGTATCCGCTGCTGCGTGAACAGCGGTTTGCCGCCCTGCATGCATGTCTTGGCATGTTGCATCGACGCGTCGCACGCGGCCTCGCAAACGCCGAGTGCGTTGGCGGCAAGCTCGAGATCGCCGAAGAGATCCCCGCCGGTGCGCTCGCCCTTGTCGTGTTTCGTGTCGCCGGCCGGTTCACCGATGACGTTGGCGTGCGGCACGCGCGCGTTCTCGAAAATCATTTCCGCGTTCTGGTAAAAGCGCCAGCCGCTCTTGTTGAAAACCTTGCCGATTCGGAAGCCGGGCGTGTCCTTCGGCACCAGAAACATCGTGGTGCCGTCCCTGATGCCGACGTTCGGGTTCGACCGCGCGTCGATGAAGAAAAGCTTGCCCACGCTCGCATTGGCGATGAAGCATTTCTCGCCGTTGAGTATCCACTCGTCACCATGGCGCTCCGCCCTGAGCCGCAGGCCGGACTTAGGGTCGTCCTCGGGCGGCATGCGGTTGTCGGAACCCGCATTGGGCTCGGTTATTCCCTTGCCCAGTACGAACGTATCGTCCGCGATGAACTGCGGCAGAAAACGGTTTTTCTGCTCGTCGCTGCACGACCTCGCGATCAGGTGGCTCCACTTCCAGTTCTGGCTGAAAGCCTTGGAAATCGCGCTGTCGGCCTTGGCGAGTTCCTCCATCACCAGCGCCTGCGACACGAAGTCGGCGCCGTGCCCGCCCCATTCCTTGGGCGCGGCCAGGGTGCGAAACCCGAGCTTCGAGCCCTTCTTGATGATCTCCCAGTCCCACGCCTCGAACGGGTCCGCGATCTGTTCACGTTGCAGCGAAATCGGGCGTATTTCTTCGTCCGCGAATTTGCGCGCTTTCATCTGCCACGCACGTTGTTCTTCGTTCAATGAAAAATCCATGCCGTTCCTCAAAAAAATCGACGAATCGACGAATCGCAAAATCGGGAGAGTTCTCACGCCCTCACGCCCTTACGTCCCAACGCTGTGACGCCCTCACATTATGTGCTTGATTTTACTCGATCCCGGCCCCGGCTTAAAGCCTGATTGACTGCGGCCACGAGACCCGGTGATACTCTGGCAAACCCCTGAATTTTCCACCCTTTGAGAGCAATCCGATGCGAAAGATAATGTGTAAGCATTTTGCAGTGGGTTTGACCTGCGCATTGAGCGTATTCGCTGCGGCGGCTCAAACGTACCCGGACAAGCCGGTGCGCGTGATCGTGCCGGCGCCGGCGGG
>JACPTJ010000507.1 GCA_016192835.1 Betaproteobacteria bacterium | reverse complement strand
TCTTCATGCGGCCCTCATTTTTTTCTGACAGAGATTGACGTCCCTGAGGACTTTCTTACCGTTCTGATAGTGTTTTTCGAGGCGCTTCGAAATAAGCTTGTGGGCTAGGCGAGCGGCAGATGCTTCCATATGCGTGGACGAGAGGGTCGTCGCACGCGTTGCATCATGTTTGGCTCGAAAACCCGGCGCAGCGGGTACGGCCATCGGGCTACTCTCCTACCTGGGCGAGCGCCTGCTCCACCAATTCGTCATCGAGAAACGAGCCTGCAGCGCGAATTTGATCCGCCAAGGGACGAGCTGCGGGAATCAATCCCCGCTTCTTGGCACGCAGAATGATTCCCAGCGTCCCAATCAAGGGCAAGGAATGCGCCAAGGCGCAGGCCCGCGCTTCGCCGTCGTCAAGAACAGGAACCTGCGCTCCGGCCAGGCAATGAGCGATCACCTGCGATTCACCCGACCCCAAATCCCAGCTTGCAATCGAGACAGGCAGGGGCACATCCGCGACCTGACGTGCACTGGCCCAATCCAGCGTTGCACTGCCGGCCTCATCCTTGCGGAGGCCGGCGCCAACCTCGCGCAAAACGCTTTCCGGAACAACGACACTTGATGCCAACGCCTCAATGAGATCCAGTCGTCGAAGCTTGCCCAGCAGAATCAACGGTGAAGCGTTGATGACCCAACATTTACCGGTCACCGTCGATTTCCTTTTTCAGTTCCTCCAGCGTGACCTGAATGGCGGGCACCTTGCGGCGATAGAGTTCGTCCAGGAAATCCACCCGGTTCAATCCGGCAATCTCTGCCGCCTTCCCCTGGGAAACCTTCTGTTGTGCATACCACTGCACCGCCGCCGCGATACGCATCTCCCTGGCAAAGTCATTCGGGGCCAGCCGCAGTGCTGAGAACACCGTGTCGGGTAAATCAATGGTCACAGTGGTCATGATTTCTCTCCATTTCGGGCACTTTAGGCCAACGTCTCGCCGGGATCGCCGGGCGCCTGCACAGTTTACGACAACTTCCCTCCCCCGGCGCTATGGTCAAGCAGCGACTTAATCGCGGGCCACTCTTTACCAGCCCATTCTTATTTGTCTCGGCGGAAATGACTGGAAAGATATTCTATCTCGACTGAAGAATAGATGGGGCCGGACGCGAGAATCTCAGAGATAAAACACCGGAGAGCCGCATGGATATTGGCTTGCATGGCGATACGAGGAACCGTGATGGCGGGATAGCGGGAGATTGTGAGGCCGAGGATTGAGGAGCGAGGAGGATACGTTCAGGTGAGAACACGGAGAAATTCTGCGATTAGCGGCGTTCATGAATTACCTTTCATTTGCGCGATGGCGCGCAGCAGCATGCCGATCAATCGATCGTAATCCCGGCGCTTTTTGCGAGGCCGGCGATGCGATTGCGCTCATCGCGTATGTACTTGGCGAACGCGGCTGAAGACTCAGGTTGCGCGGTGGCCCCCTGTTTGCTCAGCAGTTCGCGCACCTCGGGTGAACGCAGCGCGCGCATGATTTCGGCATGCAGCCTGTCGATTATGGGCCTTGGCGTGCGGGCCGGAACCGCGATACCGAACCACTGCGTGCTTTCGTAACCCGGCACGGTTGCGGCGACTGTCGGCAATTCCGGTGCGAGTGGATCCGGTGCGATGCCGGTGGTCGCAAGCACCCTGACACGGCCGCCTTTCGCGTGCGGCATTGCCACCACCGGGGAGGTGAACTGGCATTGGATGTGCCCCGCTAGCAGGTCGCTCAGCACTTGCGCCGCGCCCTTGTACGGCACGTGCTGGATATTGACTTTCGCCAAGACGTTGAAAAGCGCCGCAGCCAGGTGGGCAGGCGTGCCGTTGCCCGAATGTCCGCAATTGAGCTTGCCGGGATTCGCTTGCGCATATTTGATGAATTCAGCGACGCTCGACACGCCGAGCGATGCCTGAACCACCATGACGTTGGCGACGGACGCAATGCGGGTCAGCGGCACGAAGTCACGCTCCATATCGTACGGGAGGTTGGGCTTCAGCGCGGGTAAACCCGAGAAAACGGTGGTGCTGCCCACCAAAATTGTGTACCCGTCGGGCGTGGCCGTCCTCGCGAGCTCGACGCCGATGATTCCGCTCGCGCCAGGCCGCGTATCGACGACGAACTGCTGGCCGGTCTGCGCGGTCAATTTGTTGGCGACGATGCGGCCGGTAATTTCCGGTGAGCTGCCCGTCGCGTTCGAGACGATGATACGTACCGGCCTGACCGGATACGGCTGATCGGCTGCATGACCCACGCCGGCACCGCAAGCAATGCCGGCAAACAGGGCGGGGATGGCGGCAAAGCGCAGGCGTCTGATGCGGCGCGTGTGGATCACTTGTTATCCTCCTCGGACGAACTCAGCGCAATCGCATCCCACCCCATGCGCGAGAGTGCAGCGACCGAGGTCTCGATGCCGGCGTCGGCATCCGCCGCGATGATTTCGAGTATGGGACGCCGGCGATGCGGCAGCGCCATCAGGAGGTCGCGAACCCGCTTGAATGGAACCCTGCCTGTGCCGACCGGGTCATGCCGGTAGGCGCTGTGGCCTGTGTCGGACACATGCACCGAATGCAGACGCGGCGCGACGCGCTTCAAGCCTGCCGCGATGTCCTCGCGTATGAATTCGGCATTGGCGATATCGTAAACGACGCCTATCTCGTCCGCTCCATAACGCTCGAGCGCAGTGGTCATGCTGTCCGCGTCGGGCAGAAAGCAGAACGGCATGTTCTCGACCAGCAGCTGCGTGCCCGCGCGCCGCGCGACCGGCAGCAGTTCATCCAGCGCCTTGAAGAAAAGGTCCGTCATGCCGTCAACGCGCGCGGGAAACAGCGGATTGGCCTTGCCGGGGCCTATTATTACGCCCTCGGCGCCCAGATCGCCCGCGAGTTCGACGACGCTACGCACGATGCTCAGCGAATAGGCGCGCATTTGCGCTGTCGCGGCCGCAATGTTGATGTCGATGTTCGGCTGATTGAGGGTGCGCACCGTCAGTTTTTCCCGCTCCAGAAAACTCACGATGCGTTTGCGCGTCGCCGGGTCGAGGTCGGCGGGCCATGCGTGGCCGGGATACATCATCAACTCGAATTCGGTGTGGCCGCGCCCGGCAAGCGAAGTCAGGCAATCGGTAGCCGTGTGGCTCATCGTGTAGGAATACGTATTGACCGCATACCGCGCGCGGTCGGGCTCCGCAGCGCTCATCGATCAGTTGGCAATCAGACCGGCATCTTTGATGACCTTGGCCCATTTGATGTCTTCCGATTTCATGTAGTTGCCGAATGCCTCCGGCGTGCCGGTCGAGACTTCGAGCCCCTGATTGAATAGCAGCTGTTTGACGTCGGGCATGTTCAGCGCGCGCACCAGTTCGGTGTTGAGACGATTGATAATGGCGCGCGGCGTACCTGCCGGAACGGCGACACCGTACCAATTGTCCGCTTCGAACCCCGGCAGCCCGGACTCGGCGATGGTCGGCAGCTCGGGCAGGTGCGCCGAGCGTTTAAGAGTGGTAACGGCGAGCGCGCGAATCCTGCCGGCCTTGACCTGTGGAAGGGCTGTCGGAGCAGACGCAAACACCAGCTGCACCTGATCCGCAATCAAAGCGATCATCGCCGGCGCACCGCCTTTATACGGCACGTGCACCATGTCGATTTTCGCCATGCCCTTGAACAATTCGCCCGCCAGATGTCCCGCATTGCCCGCGCCTGACGAGCCATAGGTGAGTTTGCCCGGTTGCGCCTTTCCCAACGCGATCAATTCCCGCACCGTCTTGACCGGCACCGACGGATTGACCACCAGCACATTGCTGCCGGATACCGCATAAGTAACCGGCGCCAGATCCTTCAATGGCGCATAGCCGAGGCCCTTATACAGATGCGGGTTCACCGCAAGATTGCCGATCGATCCCATCAACAGGGTGTAGCCGTCGGGCGCCGATTTCGCGGTGATTTCCGCAGCCAGGCTGCCGGCGGCACCGGCACGATTATCGATGATCACCTGCTGTCCGAATATGTTAATCAGCTTGGGTGCAACTGCGCGTGCCGTAACGTCGAGTCCGCCGCCCGGCGAGCTTGCGACCACGAAGCGTATCGCCTTGCTGGGATAAGCGTTCGTTTGTGCATACGCGGGTGATGCCACGCTCAGCAGCACGATCGCCGCCGCAGCCGGTATTTGAGCTGTTAATTTCCTCATGATCCTCCTCCTTCGATGCAGTGTACGTTATACGGTGGCTTGCGCGCGATGCGAAGACGCCTGTCAACGGAAATCCATTCCTGCGTCTTGTCTCGCGTCTGGCCGCTGGCGACGGTTTGGCGCTGATTCAGCGCTGCCGGGCATTGCGCCGGAAAGCATATTACGCCAGCGCCTGGCCGATCGGCAATGCCGGCCACGTCAGAATGGCGCGAATCGTGAAACGCGCCTGGTTCAGCCTTGTGCCGTGCCGAGCGCACCGCGGATCGCATCGAGACGCGCGCGCGCGACTTCGTCCTTGATACGGTGCGGCTCGGGATGGGCGCGTGCAATTGCGCCGGCGTCGACAGTAAGCGCCGCGGCGAGCGCCGCTTGCAGCCGCGCGGCCTGCGGATAGGGCCGCTCGCGATAACCGGTGCGGCCGTGGAAATCGCACGCGCAGGCATCCAGCAGCTGCGCGAAACGCTGCGGCCTGCGCCACGCATCGCACGCCTGTAGGAGCTTCAGTATGGTAGACGCTTTCAGCTCGAGCGCGCGATGAATCACGCCGTGGTGACGCGCTGCGAGCAACGCGAGATCGCGGCATTCGTGCGGCACGCGCCACCGTTCGCATACGCCAAGCGCCAGCTCGGCGCTGCGCTCCTCATGCCCGATATGCTGCGGCCACTCAACGCGCGGGGTCGTGCCCTTGCCGAGATCGTGCGTCAGCGCCGCAAACCGCACTTCGAGTGGAAAGCCCTGCGCCGCAGCGTAGTCGAGCACGAGCAGCATGTGCTCGCCGGTATCGACTTCGGGATGATGCGCGGCCGGCTGCGGCACACCAAACAACGCATCGAGTTCCGGCAGGATGCGCGCCAGCGCGCCGCAATCGCGCAGCACCTGCAGCATGCGGGAGGGCTGTTTTTCCATCAACCCGCGCGCCAATTCCTGCCACACCCGCTCTGCCACCAGCGCATCGGCCTCGCCGCTTGCGACCATCCGCCGCATCAGCTCGAGCGTCTCGGGCGCAATCGCGAAACCAAACCGCGCGGCGAAGCGCGCGACGCGCAGGATGCGCACCGGGTCTTCGACGAACGCTGCGCCAACGTGGCGCAGCACGCGCGCCCTGAGGTCTGCAACGCCGCCGAACGGATCGACGAGGTTGCCGGCCTCGTCCCTGGCGATCGCGTTGATGGTGACATCGCGGCGCGCCAGGTCCTGCTCGAGCGTCACGTCGGGCGCGGTACGGAATTCAAAGCCGTGATAGCCGCGCGCGGTTTTCCGCTCGGTGCGCGCGAGCGCGTATTCCTCGTGCGTGCCGGGATGCAGGAAAACCGGAAAATCCTTGCCCACCGGCCGGTAACCGAGCTCGACCATCTGCCCGGGCGTGGCGCCGACCACCACATAGTCGTGGTCGGCCACCGGCAGGCCGAGCAGTTCGTCGCGCACGGACCCGCCGACAGCGTAAATCTTCATGAAGCGGAAACTCAGCCGCGCCGCGCACGGTCGCGGTAGGCACGATAGCGCGCGCGCGGCGAGTCGTTGCCGAGATAGGCCGGCACCACCGCTTCTATCGCAGCCGGCTGGATGCCAAACGGAAACGGCTGGTTGCTTACGTTATCGATTTTCATCGAATAGTAATTGTCCCGCGTCATCAGCTTGCCCGGCAGCAGCTCCAAGACGAGTGCCTGCAAATAGGACAGCGGCGCGTTCAGCCCGATGATCGGGCGGCGATGGCCGGTGATCGCACCCACGAGCGCCACCAGTTCGCGCAGGGTGTAGACCCGGGGTCCGCACAGATCGTACGACTTGCCGCAGGCGGAGGGATCGGCAAGGCTGCGCACGAACGCGCGGGCGACGTCTTCGACGAACACCGGCTGGAAGCGCGCGCTGGGGCTGGCGAGAAACACCACCGGCGCGAACCTGAGCAGCGCCGCAAACAGGTTGAGAAACTTGTCTTCACGGCCGAAGATCACCGACGGGCGAAAGACGGTCCAGTCGAGGCCGCTCGCGCGCACCAGCGCCTCGGCCGCGCCCTTGGTGCGCAGATATTTGCTCGGACCGCTGGCATCGGCGCCGAGCGCGCTCATGTGCAAAAGGCGGCGCACGCCGTTGGCCCGGCACGCCGCGATCACCTTGCGCGGCAGCTCGACGTGCGCCTGCTGGAAGCCGCGCTCACCGCGCGCATCGTGCAGCACGCCCACCAGATTGATCACCGCATCCATGCCGCGCGTGAGCTGCGCGAGCGCGGCGGCGTCGTGCACGTCGGCCTCGACGACGTCGACCGTCGGCAGCAGGATCAGTTCCTTGGCGCGTTCGCGATTACGCGTCGGCACCGTCACGTTCATGCCTTGCGCGCTCAGCAGATGCACGACGTGGCGGCCGACAAAGCCCGAGCCGCCGATCACGCAAACGTTGTTGAATTCCATATCTTTCGCTGCCGCTGGCAAATGGCGGGTAACTGCCTGATCAAGTCCGAACTACCTTCATCAACTGATGAGGGAGCAGGCATGTGCTTTACGCTTCACGCTTCACGCCTCACGCCTCACGCTTTCACCCGCCCGTCTCATCGACCGGCTTTTCAGCCGCGCGCTGACGCGGGGCGAT
>JACPTJ010000582.1 GCA_016192835.1 Betaproteobacteria bacterium | reverse complement strand
GTGGCCGCTACGGCGGCTTGGTTTACCTTCCGGTTACCGCCGACAACGATTTCATTCCTGAACTTCCCAGGCAGCGGGTCGACCTGATTTACTTGTGCTATCCCAATAACCCGACTGGCGTGGTTGCCACCAAGGAGATGCTGAAGCGTTGGGTCGAATACGCGCAGCAGAACGGTTCGGTGATTTTGTATGACGCTGCCTACGAAGCGTACATCACGGACCCGGCGATTCCGCACTCGATCTATGAAATTGACGGCGCCAGGGAAGTCGCAATAGAGTTTCGCAGTTTCAGCAAGACAGCCGGCTTCACCGGTGTGCGGTGTGCCTTCACGGTGATTCCGAAGAATCTTAAGGGAAAGACGCGAGATGGCCGCGAAGCCTCGATTCATGCGCTCTGGAATCGACGGCACTGCACCAAATTCAATGGTGTTTCGTATCCCGTGCAACGCGGCGCCGCCGCGATTTACTCGCCGGAAGGCAAGCAGCAGGTGCGGGAAACCATAGAGTTTTACCTCGCCAACGCCAGACTGGTGCATGGCGCGCTGACGAAACTGGGGATACAGGTTTACGGCGGGGTGAACGCACCCTACGTGTGGCTGAAGACCCCCGGCAATTTGAGCAGTTGGGATTTTTTCGATAGGCTACTGCAGCAAGCGCATTTGGTGGGAACGCCAGGGAGCGGTTTTGGGGCCTGCGGGGAGGGCTATTTCCGTCTGAGTGCCTTCAACAGTCGAGCCAACGTCGAAGAAGCCGTACAGCGCTTTGCGAAAATCCTGTAGGGCCAGGACCCGCGCCAAAACCGGCATCAACGAGTTCTTGCGGGGCGATTGACGCCTTATTGGAGCCTCCGCCCGGTAACCCAACAGGCTATCCAAGTCCTTCAGAAATTGGCAGAATGTCCGGCAACCCCAAGTCGATTCTGAAACACTGAACGGAGCGCCCCATGTTCGTCGACCCCTTGTTCAAGTTGATGGCGGAAAAACAGGCTTCCGACCTGTTTTTCACCGCCGGCGCGCCGATCCAGATCAAGATCAACGGCGTCGTGATGCCGGTGAACGCGCAGGTACTCGACCCGGCAGCGGTCAAGGCGATCGCCTACGAAGTGATGTCCGAGCTGCAGATCAAGGAATTCGAGCAGAAGCTCGAAATGAATCTCGGCGTCGGGCGCGCCGAACTCGGCAGCTTCCGCGTCAATGTGTTCCGCCAGCGCGGCGCGGTGGGGATGGTGATCCGCTTCATCAAGCCCACCATCCCGACGCTCGAGGACCTCAAGCTGCCGCCCATCCTCAGGGAACTGGTGATGGAAAAGCTCGGCATGATCCTGATCGTCGGCTCGACCGGCTCCGGCAAGTCCTCATCGATGGCGGCGATGATCGATTACCGCAACAGCACCCGGCCCGGCCATATCCTGACGATCGAAGATCCGATGGAATTCTCCTACAAGCACAAGAAGTCGATCGTCAACCAGCGCGAAGTCGGAATGGACACCGCCAGCTACGAGAATGCACTGGTGAGCGCGATGCGCGAAGCGCCCGATCTGTTGATGATCGGCGAAATTCGCGACCGGCCGACGCTGCAAAGCGCGCTGCTGTTCGCGCAGACCGGCCACCTGTGCCTGTCGACGCTGCACGCCAACAACAGCTACCACGCGATGAACCGCATTATCAACTTCTTTCCGCGCGAGGCGCGTGAAGCGTTGCTGGCGGACCTCTCAATCAGCCTCAAGTGCGTGATGTCGCAGCGTCTGGTGCGCGCCAAAAGCGGCGGGCGCATCCCGGCGGTCGAAGTCATGCTCAACACCGCCCACATCGCCGATCTGATCAGGAAAGGCGAAATGGGGGAGATCAAGGATGCGATGGAAAAAAGCATGGCGCCCGGCAGTCAGACTTTCGAGCAGGCCCTCTACCATCTCTACGCGAGCGACCAGATCACGCTCGACGACGCGCTCGCGAACGCCGATTCGGCGACCAATTTGCATTGGCTGATCAACAACGCCGGCAAAGCGCCTACCCACCCCCCGGCCGGAAGCTCCGAACCGACTGCTACCCCAGCGCCCAGCGGCCCCGCCGACGATTTGAGCAGCATCAAGCTCAATCTCGATCTGGTGTAGGCGCGCGCGCTTTTCGCTTAAGCCGAAGCGCAAAGCGCGCGTTTTCTGCGACCAGATGAGCGGCGCCAAACCGGCAGCATGCATTACCGTTCGTGACCTGATCGCGGATGCGCACGCGCGCTTCAAGCGCGCGCGGCTCGCATTCGGCCACGGCACCACCAATGCCTGGGACGAGGCGGACTATCTGGTACTGCACGCGCTCAAGCTGCCGCCTGACCGGTTGACGCCGTTTCTGGCGCGCAAGGTTACCGTCGCCGAGCGCGAGCGCGCGCTGCACCTGATCGGGGAACGCATCCGCCGCCGTGTTCCGGCCGCCTATCTGACGCGCGAGGCCTGGCTCGGGGACACCCGTTTTTACGTGGATGAGCGCGTGATCGTGCCACGCTCGTACCTCGCCGAACTGCTGCACGCGCGCCTTGCGCCGTGGATCGCGCAGCCGGCGCGCATCAAACATGCACTCGATCTGTGCACCGGCTCCGGTTGTCTTGCCGTTCTGCTTGCCAGGACGTTTCCCGCAGTCCGGGTTGACGCCGTCGATATTTCGCCTGCGGCACTTGCGGTCGCGCGGCGCAACGTCGCCGCTTACCGCCTGCAGCGGCGCGTGCGCCTGCTGCAGTCGGATCTGTTTTCGGCACTGCGCGGCGAGCGTTACGACCTGATCGTCGCCAATCCGCCGTATGTCAGCGCCGAAGTCATGCGCAAGCTGCCGCCCGAATACCGCCATGAGCCGCCGCTTGCGCTCGCCGGCGGCGCGGACGGTTTTGACGCCGTGCGCATCATCCTGCGCGAAGCGGCACAGCGACTGACTGCCGGCGGATTGCTGGTGGTCGAGGTCGGCCATAACCGCATACGGCTGGAAGCC
>JACPTJ010000581.1 GCA_016192835.1 Betaproteobacteria bacterium | reverse complement strand
GCCTGTCCAAACGAATACTCGCCTCCCCTCCACTTGACGACGATGCGACTTGTCACTCTTAACCCGCACGATGCGTTGCCGCTGACCGATCAGATCACTGACGATCTGCGCAAACGCATCGTGCAGCGTGCGCTTAAGCCCGGTACCCGACTACCCTCGATACGGAGCTTCGCCCGGGCGCACGGGGTCAGCACCTTCACCGTTGTGCAAGCATACGATCGTCTCGTGAAGGAAGGATTCCTGGTTTCTCGCCAAGGATCCGGTTTTTATGTTCCGAAGCGTTCTGGAACCAAGCATGCGCGTGAACGAATTAACCTTGAAAATGCCGAGGACACGCTTTGGATTTTGCGCAGCACCCTCCAAGACCGGCGCTCCGTGCTGAAAGTCGGCGCGGGATGGCTGCCTGCGTCATGGCTCGACGGTGGAATGATCCGCAACGGTTTGCGCGCGCTCGCGCACACAGCTGAGCCGTTCTTGCTCGAGTACGGCGAGCCCCACGGTTATTTGCCGTTGCGCGAACAATTGGTGCAAAAGCTGATTGGGCTCGGCATCAGTACTCAACCTCGTCAATTGATTACGACGCATGGTGTCAGCCAGGCGATCGATTTGATCGGGCGATACTTCGTTCGCTCAGGCGACACCGTTCTAGTCGACGACCCTGGGTATTACGCGACTTTCGGTTATCTAAAAACCCTAGGCGCGACATTGGTGGGGGTTCCACGAACTGCGCAGGGCCCGGACGTTGCGGCGCTCGAGAAAATCATCGAGGATCAACGGCCAAAGCTGTTCTTCACAATGACCGTCCTTCACAACCCGACGGGCACGAGCACGAACCAAGCCACCGCGCACCGCCTGCTACAGCTCGCGGAAAAGTACAACTTCGTAATAGTTGAGAACGATACCTACGGGGACTTCCAGCCGAATCCCATCACCCGATTGGCAACACTCGATCAGCTCAAGCAAGTGATTTACATCAGCGGATTCTCGAAAACGGTCTCACCGGACCTGCGCGTCGGCTACATCGCATGCCGCGAGGATCTTGCCGAGGATCTCGTCGACCTCAAACTATTGACGGGACTCACCACCTCCCAACTCAACGAAGGGCTGATTTTCGATATCCTCGCCTCTGGGCAATACGGAAAACATTTGCAGCGGCTCCAGGAACGGCTGGAACGCAGTCGGGAATTCACGATAAAAAAACTGGAGAATTGCGGCCTCCAAACATACGCCGTTCCAGAAGGCGGAATGTTCGTGCTGGCGCGATTCGGCGCGTCAAGCAACGCCGCCGAAATCGCAAGCCTCGCCGCCGCGAAGGGCATCATCCTCGGGCCGGGTAACTTGTTCCGGCCGCATCATGAACCGTCTCCGTGGCTTAGATTCAACGTCGCGTTCTGTGACAATCCTTCTATCTACCGGTTCTTGAACTCGGTGAAAATGAGATTCAAATGAACAAGGCCGGCAAGGGACTGCGACTCGCGGTAATCGGTTTCGGCGCCATCACCGAGGAAATCGTGCGCTGCCTGGACGCACGCGGGGAATTGGACACCTTACTCGGCGTGCTCGACCTGCCGCAACGCATGCCCGAAGTGCGGCGCAAGGCCGCAGGCCGCTTCGCGGCAGTGGACCACCTCGACGCACTACTCGATCTTGGCGCGGACCTCGTGGTCGAGTGCGCCGGGCATGGCGGAATCAAGCAATTCGGCCCTGGTGTGGTCGCGCGTGGCGTGGACCTGATGATTGCATCGGTAGGGGCACTTGCCGACCGCAACTTCGCCGCAAGAATTGTCCAAGCAGTGCATGGCGATGCGCAAATCTGGATACCGTCAGGGGCCGTGGCCGGCATTGACGGTCTGCTCGCAGCACGCACCGCCGGCCTGAAGCACGTCACCTACACGTCCGTCAAGCCGCCGGTGGCGTGGAACGGCACGCCCGCCGAAAGCAAGCTCCTCGGCGCGGCGCGCGAGCAGCGTACCGCGTTCTTCGTGGACAGCGCTCGCGAGGCGGCGATTCGTTACCCGCAAAACGCCAATGTCGGTGCGACTGTAGCCCTTGCCGGTTTGGGTCTCGACCGCACGCAGGTGAAACTCGTCTCAGATCCAGCCGTGTCCGGGCCGCTCGGCATCATCGAGGCCGACGGGGATTTCGGCACTTTCCGCTTCGAAATCCTTGCCTACGCTTCCCCGCTCAATCCCAAAACTTCCGTCATCACCGCGCACAGCATCGTGATGGCGGCGCGCGAGGGCATGTGCTTTTCCGCGCTGTCCGCGTTGACGATCGCGACAGTCTGAGCCGCGGGAACCAGGCCATGGGAAAAGCGCCGAATCCGGTTCTCGTCGAGGTCATTCGCGGCGACGATGTCGAAAGTGTACATCGAGGCGCGGCTGCGATTGTCGATGCGCGAGGTCACTTGGTAGCCGTTTGGGGCGAAGTAAACGATCCGATATTTCCGCGTTCCGCAGTCAAACCCATCCAGGCATTGCCGCTGATAGAAACCGGAGCAGCGGCACACTACAACCTGAGCGAACAAGATATCGCGCTCGCCTGCGCATCGCACAACGGCGAGGCTCGGCACGTGGCGGGCGTCGAACGCTGGTTGCGGAAGATCGGGCTTACGCCCGAGGCACTCGAATGCGGTCAGCAAACACCGACGGACGAACAGGCGGCGGCACAGTTGCTAATGGCCAACCAGCGGCCAACCGCGCTGCACAACAATTGTTCGGGCAAACACGCGGGGTTTCTCACCACCGCGCGTCATCTCGACGAGTTGACGGAGGGTTACATTCGCGCCGAACACCCCGTGCAGCAGCGAGTCGCTATGGCGCTCGCCGAGATGGCCGAATACGACGTGCTGCGCTCGCCGTGCGGTGTGGATGGTTGTGGTATTCCGGTACGTGCGCTTCCACTCGCGGCGCTTGCGCGTGCGATGGCGCAATTCGTTTCTCCCGATCCCGCCTCCCAAACGCGGGCATCGGCCTGCCGGTGCATATTCGCGGCAATGGTCGCCCATCCCTGGCTGGTCGCCGGCTCCGGCCGGTTTGACACGATTGCGATGCAGGCTGGTGGCGGGCGATTTATCGTCAAGATGGGTGCCGAAGGCGTTCACGTTGCGGCCATTTCGAACAGCGGACTGGGCATCGCGTTGAAGATAGACGACGGCGGGCGCCGCGCTGCCGACGTGGCAATGGCGGCGTTGCTTAAACAATTCGGCGCGCTCAAGACCGACACCGCGCTGACCGCCGCGTTTTTGTCGGCGCCCATCATGAATAACCGCGGTGAACGCGTGGGCGAAGTGCGGCCCGCCGCCGGATGGTTACATTCCGCTTGAAATGCATTATAGAGAACAAACTTGGGCGAACGCGCTGCATTGGCTCGGAACTCGCCGCTAAAGCCGCACCGGACGGCTAACCGAACAAAAGATTGACCAACGGTTCTACGTCAAGCAACTGCTATGGCTTCGATCTCGATGTCCGCCTCAAAAGGCCAAGATGCAATGGCGATACACGTTCTGGCAGGCGGCATGTCGGAGAAATATTCCCGATATATCCGATTGATCTGGTCGAAGTAACCCGAGTTAGTGATATAGAGCGTTACCATCACGACTTTATCGAGCGATGTCCCGGCGCACTGCAGTGCAAGTTGCAAGTTATCGATAGAACGCCGTAGCTGTGCTTCCAGCGTGGTGTTTACCATCGCACCTGTTACGGGGTCGATAGGAGGTAGCCCGGAAACGAAAACAAAGCCATTTGCTTTGGTCGCGACAGTGAGCGGAACGCCGCGTTTGGCTATCGCTTCGGATAGCCCGGGAACGTGAATTTTCTCAATAGACATGACGCCGCTCTCTCAATCAAACCCTATCCAGCTTTCGCATGCCTGCGCCTTCCACTCATTAACGCAAACTACATCACCCAATCGCGTCCAAAACAAGCTTCGCGCCTAGGGCATCTTGAAAACCAATACCCGTTGAATCGAAGACGACGATGTCCAAGGATTCACGTCGAAAATCGTCAATCCCGGCGAGTATGCGCCCGAGCTCAAGCGCCGGCATTTCAGGCGTGAGCCATTGCAACTCGCCATATTTGCGGCATTGTGGGACGCTATCCGCGACGATCCAGGATACCTTCCGGATCGCTTCTTCTGCGATTTCCCGCTTACCGACTGCATCCGCCCCCATTGCCACAATGGTAGACCCAGGCTTAAGCGCCTGCGTGGTGATGATCGGAGTATGCGCCGGGGTCGCAGAAACGACCACATCTGAATAAATGGCATTTTCCAGCGTAGCAACAACAGTTGGTAACCCCAACTGCTTTTCGACGCGGTCCGCAAGGCGCTTCGATTTTTGCGGATCACGTCCCCAGATGCGCACTTCTTTGATTTCGCGAACTGCCTTTATCGCAAGGATATGCCAGTACGCCTGAGTTCCGGTTCCGATCAAACCCAAGTTGACGGACTTGCTGCTTTGAAGAAAATCGACTGCGACAGCACTCGCACCCGCGGTGCGCATGTCGGTAATCATTCCTTCATCGTATAGCACCGCCTTCATCCGGCCATTTGTGCGGTCCGCGACAACGATGCAGCCATCGCGTGTCGGGAGTCCTTTCTCCGGATTGTCATAAAAGCACGTTACTATCTTGACACAGACGTCCTGCGTAGACTCAAGATAGCCGGGCTTGATGTGGATTTCTCCATTGGCCGCCTCGAAATCGATGTTCGTGGGCGGCGCAGCCTTTGCTAAACCTTTCGCATAGTCCACAAAACCCTGCTTCAGCGCCGGTATCAGAGCGCGAAAAGTAAGCGCCTTCGCAATCTGCTCTTTATCGATAACTCTCATTTATGGGTTAGCGCTTGGTAATAACCGGATACTGGGGGCGCTCATCAACTGTAAGGGTAAAAACATCCGGGCGCGCATAGTGTCCAGCAACGTCGAAGTCGAACTTTCCGCGCGGGATTTCACCAAAGTCAAGATCGGCGGTGAGAATCCCCTCGCCTCCGCGCAACGGCCCGGCGAGAACCTGTCCTAAAGGAGAGATGATGACGCTGCCACCCCCGATAAGCACCGTGTCCGGCGCATCGCCCTGGATGGGCGCATAGTTTTTCGGGCAATCGCTTCGGAGCAGATATTGGCACGCGCTCAAGACAAAACAGCGTCCTTCCAAAGCGATATGTGTCACCGTTGATTGCCACACTTCTCGTTCATCCACCGTCGGCGCGCACCAAAGGCTGACACCCTTTGCATACATCGCCATGCGGAAGAGCGGCATATAGTTTTCCCAGCATATCGCTGCCCCCAACACCCCGAAATCCGTCTGGATCGCAGGCATGGTTGATCCGTCACCAAACCCCCAGATCAGCCTTTCCGACGCCGTCGGCATAAGTTTGCGGTGCGTACCGAGCAGCACGCCGTCCGGACCAAAGAACAGCGCCGAACAGTAGAGGGTTCCGCCGCTGCGCTCAGTGGCGCCAATAACGATATACATTTTGTATTTGGCGGCGACCTTGCAGAGTCGCTGGGTTTCCGGTCCGGGCACATCGATCGCCGCCTCCCAATAAAGCCGGTAATCTTCCCGTCCCTCGGGAGAGCGCGAGCCAACGCGCGCGCCAAAATCGATGCCTTTAGGGTAGCCGCCCAAGATAGCCTCTGGAAGAACCACGAGCTTTACGCCATTGCCTCCAGCTTCTTCACAAAATGACAGTACCTTGTCCATGGTGCGAGCCGCATCAAACACAAACGAACCCGCCTGTACGACAGCCACCTTGAGCTTTTCCATCTATTTTCTCCAGCCTTAGAGATAAAGTTGCTCCGCGCGCCCTGCGCCTATCCCCGCGGCAAGACCACTGGGTATTACGTCGCAGCAAAACAAAAGCGGCGTGCTACGCTAATGTCAAAACCGAAAACTATATTGATCCCCGCGCCAAGAGCGCGGCGAATTGCTAGTTAAATAAGCAAAACTAATAGTAGATTTCAAGCGGAGTATACCGCCTCCGGCGGCGGGCCACACTTCGCCCACGCATTTACCGCGATCAAAAAAATAGGCGCGATCTCCCCGACCCTGTGGCCGGCACGCTTGCCGGGTTATCCTTGTTCAAGCTCGATCGGCTTGGCGTGCGGCGTCCCCTGCACCGGATGTTTATACCGGACAGCTCGGACCCCTTATGGTCGTGATGGCGTGATGGTGGTCGGCGCCGTGGTCGTGATGATGCTCATGGCTCATGCGAAATCTCCTGTTGGGATTACAGTCGCCTCTACCCCAAGCCGACCAAAGTATTGCGGACTCGACCAAAATGCAGTGGCAGCCGAGAGACCACATTACTCCGAAGCTTGTCTCGATTTCGCTACGGCGCTTGTTTCTGCAGGATTTTCTGCAATTCGCCTTTTTGATACATCTCGGCCAGGATGTCGGAGCCGCCGACAAACTCACCATTGATATAAAGCTGCGGGATGGTCGGCCAGTTGGCGAATTCCTTTATGCCCTGCCGGATATCCGGATTTTCGAGCACATTGACCGAATTGAAGTCCGCGACGCCGCACGCGCGCAGTATGCCGACGACATTGGCGGAAAAACCGCACTGTGGAAAGTCGGGCGTACCTTTCATGTACAGCACGACCCGGTTTTTGCTGACCTGCTCTTTGATAATATCTTGAACGCTCATGCTTTTTCCTTATTACCTGACTAAAATGATATGGTATTTTAACGGCTGACCGCCACTTGCGTCAAGCGCAGGCATTCCACACCCCGCCGCTGACTCGCTCGAGACCCGCCAAGTCGGCGCGTGAAAATACCTCGCTAAATCCCGCCTCCGCGAGCAACTCACGGCAACGCGCAGCCTGGTCATAGCCGTGTTCCAACGCAAGCCACCCGCCGCCGCTCAGATATTGCGGTGCCGATGCGATTATCAAGCGCACGCAGTCCAGGCCGTCGGCGCCGGCGGCTAGCGCGCCTGGCGGTTCGAACCGCAAGTCGCCTTGCGCAAGATGCGGGTCGCCGGCCGCAACATAAGGCGGATTGGCTACGATCAGGTCAAACTTCCGGCCCGCTAGCGCGTTGAACCAATCGCTAAGCACAAAGCTCACATTAGAACTCCCTCCTCCGTCCAGGGGGAGGGTAGCGTTGTCATGTTGTGGTAACGCCGCACCCCCATCCCAACCTTCCCCCATCAAAGGGGAAGGAGTTTTTAAAAGCTCGCCCAGAAGACGCGCGGCGTTCTCGCGCGCGACCACCAACGCCGCAGGGCTGCTGTCGACCGCGACGACCCGTGCGTGCGGCCGGTGCCTCGCGATGCTGATCGCGATGCAACCGCTGCCGGTGCCGAGATCGAGCACGCTCTGCACGCTGTCCGGTGCGATGCGTTCAAGCGCGAAGTCAACCAGCGCCTCGGTCTCCGGCCGCGGTATCAGCACGGCAGGCGTGACCTTGAACTCGAGGCTGAAGAATTCGCGCGCGCCGACGATATAAGCAACCGGCTCGCCCGCGCTGCGGCGTGCCGCCAGCGCGGCAAACCGCTCGCTTTGCGCCTCGCTCAACGCCTGCCCGGAATGCGCGATCAGGTGAGCATCGCCGACGCCAAGCACGTGGCGCAGGAGCGCACGAGCGTCGATGGGATCGAGTCGCGCTGTGGCAAGCGCTTTGGTAATGGTAAGTGACATGCGTTGAATATAGCGCCTTCTCGTAGCGCAGGGGCGCGCGGACACTTTAGCGACGAAGTCGCCCGTTTGCGGGCAGCGCGCCTTCGCCCCCGCTCCCGCCCCGGATGGCTCCGCCAACGCCGTGTCGCGGGGGCCTCGCCTGCTCCGTCAACGAGTGCAGGCGAGGCGCCTGCGCTACAACTGCGTCAGGCCGCCGCCTCTTCGCCGAGCTGCGAAAGCTGCTCGGTCTGGTGCTCGGCGCGCAGCGCAGACGTCACCTCGGACAGGTCGCCATCCATGATGGCGCCGATCTTGTAGAGCGTGAGATTGATGCGGTGATCGGTCACGCGGCCCTGGGGAAAGTTGTAGGTGCGAATGCGCTCCGAGCGGTCGCCGCTGCCGATCAATGATTTGCGAGTCGCCGCCGTCTTTCGCTGCTGGTCGCGGAGCTGCTGGTCCTTGATGCGGGCGGCGAGCACCGACAGCGCGCGCGCCTTGTTCTTGTGCTGCGAGCGGTCTTCCTGGCACTCCACCACGATCCCCGTCGGCAGGTGCGTGATGCGGATCGCAGAATCGGTCTTGTTGACATGCTGCCCGCCGGCGCCGGAAGCGCGATACGTGTCGATGCGCAGCTCGGCCGGGCTCAACACCACGTCGACGATCTCGTCGGCTTCGGGCATGACCGCAACCGTGCACGCCGAGGTATGGATGCGGCCTTGCGTCTCGGTCGCCGGCACCCGTTGCACGCGGTGCCCGCCGGATTCGAACTTGAGCTTCGAATACGCGCCCTGGCCGACGATCTTGGCGATGATTTCCTTGTAGCCGCCGAGCTCGCCCGGGCTCTGCGAAATCACCTCGACCTGCCACTGGTTGCGCTCCGCAAAGCGTGCATACATGCGAAACAGGTCCCCCGCGAACAGCGCCGACTCGTCGCCGCCGGTGCCGGCGCGGATTTCGAGAAAAATGCTGCGGTCGTCGTTGGGGTCCTGCGGCAGCAGCTGCAGTTGCAGTTCGGCCTCAATCTGCGCGAGGCGCTCGCGCGTATCGCGGATTTCGGCTTCGGCGAAGTCGCGCAGCGCCGGATCGGAAACCATCTCCTGCGCGGCCTGCAGGTCTTCCTCGTTCCGGCGGTACGACTGAAAGAGTTCCACCACCGGCGCGATTTCGGAGTGCTCGCGCGTGAGCTTGCGGTAGTTGTCCAGATTGGCGGTAACGGTCTCCGCGCTCAGCAGGTGGTTGAGTTCCTCGAGGCGGAGCGTCAACTGCGCCAGCTTCGCCGCAATGCTGCTTTTCATTCGGAGCGTTTCAACTGGTAGAGCCGCCGGAGCATGGCCACCAGCTGTTCGCGGTCATCGTCGTTGGCGCAATTGAGCGCGTGCGTCGGGCCGTGCAGGAACTTGTTGGTGAGCGAATGGCTCAGGTGCTCGAGCACCATCTGCGCGTCATCGCCGTGCGCGAGCCGCCGCAACGCGCGCCCGACTTCGTGCCGGCGCGCGCGCTCGGCTTCATCGCGCAGCGCGCGGATCGTCGGCACCAGTTCGCGGTTGTCGAGCCACTGCATGAAATCGCCGACCTGGGTCTCGATGATGGCCTCGGCCTGGGCCACCGCCGACTCGCGCAGGTCGAGGCCTTCGCGCGCGATGTTGCCGAGATCGTCGACCGAGTACAGAAACACGTCGTCGAGAGCGCCGACTTCGGCTTCGACGTCGCGCGGCACCGCGAGGTCGATGATCAGGAACGGCCGGTGTTTGCGCGCGCGCAGCGCGCTTTCGATCAGACCCTTGCCGATGATCGGCAGCGTGCTCGCGGTGCAGGAAACAATAATGTCGTGCACGGCAAGCTGCGATGGCACCTCGTTCAACGTGATGGCGCGGCCGCGGAAACGCTCGGCGAGATGCTGCGCGCGCTCCAGCGTGCGGTTGGCAAACGTCACGTGGCGCGGATGCCGCGCGGCAAAGTGGGTCGCGGTCAGCTCGATCATTTCGCCGGCGCCGATAAAAAGCGCGCTCTGCTCGCCGATGCTCGGATAGATGCGCTCGGCCAGGCGCACCGCGGCTGACGCCATCGACACCGTGCTGGCGCCGATCTCGGTCTCCGAGCGCACCGCTTTCGCGACCGAAAACGTGCGCTGAAACAGCTTGTTCAACAATAGGCCCAGGGTGCCGGCCGATTCCGCCGCGCGCACCGCATCCTTGAACTGGCCGAGGATCTGCGGCTCGCCCAACACCATCGAATCGAGCCCGCTCGCGACCCGGAATGCATGCTTGACCGCGCGCTCCTGCGGCAACTGGTAGAGGTGGGGCTCGAGGTTGTGCGCCTTG
>JACPTJ010000580.1 GCA_016192835.1 Betaproteobacteria bacterium | reverse complement strand
GATCGTCGCGGAGCAGTTCAAGATTTATTCCAATCCGCTGCCGCACGTATTGATCCTCACTGCGATCGTGGTCGGCGTGGCGACGCTGGCGCTGGGGCTGGCGCTTGTGGTGCGTATCCAGGAGGCCTACGGCAGCATCGAGGAAGACGAGATCCTCGATCATGACGAGGCGCATTCCCCCGATATAACAAGCAAACAGGCGTGATCGCCACGCATTTTCCGGTTCTGCAGGTCATTCTGCCGCTGATCGCCGCGCCCATCATGGTGCTGGCGCGGCGCGGCGCCATCGCCTGGCTGCTCGCAGTAATCGTGAGTTGGGCCGGGCTTTTCATTTCGCTTGCACTGCTCGCGCGGGCCGCCGACGGCAGCGTGATTTCGTACGCGATCGGCAACTGGCCGCCGCCGTGGGGTATCGAATACCGCATCGACCGCGTCAACGCCTTCCTGCTCACGCTGGTGTCGCTGATCTCCGCCGTAGTGGTGGTCTACAGCCGCTTGAGCGTCGCGGCCGAAGTGCCGCGCGAGCGGCATTACCTGTTTTACGCCTTGTACTCGCTGTGCCTCGCGGGGCTGCTCGGCATCACGATCACCGGCGATGCCTTCAACCTGTTCGTGTTCCTCGAGATCGCCTCGCTGTCGAGTTACGTGCTGATTGCGCTGGGACGCGACCGGCGCGCGCTGATGGCGGCCTACCAGTATCTGATCATGGGCACCATAGGCGCGACCTTCATCGTGATCGGCGTGGGGCTGCTTTATCTGATGACCGGTACGCTCAATATGGCCGACATGGCGGTGCGGCTGCGCGGTGTGACCGAAGTGAGGCCGGTGCTGGCGGCACTGGCGTTCCTGACGGTCGGCATCTGCCTCAAGCTCGCGCTGTTCCCGCTGCACCTGTGGCTGCCCAACGCCTATGCCTATGCGCCATCCGCGGTGACCGCGTTTCTCGCAGCGACCGCAACCAAGGTCTCGGTCTACGTGCTGCTGCGTTTCTATTATTCGGTGTTCGGCGAGAGTGTCGTATTCTCCGAGCTGCCAATGGGCAAAGTGCTGCTGGTGCTGTCGCTGGCGGCAATGTTCGTCGCCTCCACCGTCGCCATCTTCCAGCAGGACCTCAAGCGCATGTTCGCTTACTCGAGCGTGGCGCAGATCGGCTACATCACGCTCGGCCTGAGCTTCGATTCCGCGACCGGGCTTACTGCCGGCATCGTGCATCTGTTCAATCACGCGTTGACCAAGGGCGCGCTGTTCATGCTGCTGGGCGGTATCGCGCTGCGTCTGGGCGGCGTCAGGTTCGAGCACATCGGCGGCATTGCGCGCGTGATGCCGTTGACCTCGTTTGGCATCGTGCTCGGGGGCTTGAGCCTGATCGGCGTGCCGGCGACCGTGGGCTTCATCAGCAAGTGGTATCTGGTACTGGCCGCGCTCGAAAGCGGGGCCTGGTGGATTGTTTTCGCGATCGTGCTGAGTTCGCTGCTGGCCGTGATCTATGTGTGGCGTTTCGTCGAGGCCGCGTATTTCCGCGAGCCGAGCGCGGCGGTGGCAAAATTCAAGGAAGCGCCGCTCGAAATGTTGATTCCGGCGTGGCTGATGATCGCGGCGTGCATCTACTTCGGCCTCGACGCTACGTTCACTGTGGGCAGCGCAGCGCAGGCCGCGGCGACGCTGCTGCAGGGCATACGATGACGCCGGCGACGACGATTCTGCTGGCGCTTGCCGTGCCGCTTGTCGGCGCGGTGCTGATCGCGGCGGCGCACTGGTCACCCAACGTGCGTGAAACGATCACGATGATCACGGCGGGCCTGCTGTTCCTGCTGGTGGTGTCGCTGACTCCGCTGGTGCTCGCAGGCGAGCGGCCGGTGGTGACCCTGTTCGAAATCATGCCCGGGCTCGCGTTGAGGTTCGAGGTCGAGCCGCTCGGCATGCTGTTCGGGCTGATTGCCTCGGGGTTGTGGATCGTCAATTCGCTTTACTCGATCGGCTACATGCGCGCCAATGACGAGCGGCACCAGACGCGTTTCTACGTCTGCTTCGCCGGCGCGCTGGCGAGTGCGATCGGCATCGCTTTTGCCGGCAATCTTCTGACGTTATTCGTGTGCTACGAAGCGCTGACGCTGATCACTTATCCGCTGGTGACGCACGCCGGCACCGATGAAGCGCGCCGCGCCGGGCGCGTCTATCTCGGGTTGCTGGTGGGCACCTCCATCGTTTTTCTGCTGGTTGCGATCATCTGGACCTGGCACCTGACCGGCACCATCGATTTCAAGCCGGGCGGCATGTTCCACGGCAAGGCCGGCAACGCCACGCTCGGCGCGCTGCTCGCGCTGTATGTGTTCGGCATCGGCAAGGCGGCGCTGATGCCGTTTCACCGCTGGCTGCCGGCGGCGATGGTGGCGCCGACGCCGGTCTCCGCGCTGCTGCATGCGGTGGCGGTCGTCAAAGCCGGCGTATTCACGGTGGTCAAGGTCGTGGTCTACGTTTTCGGCGTGAACGAGATCGCCGGGCTTGCGAGCGTGCAGTGGCTGCCGTTTGTTGCCGGTGTCACCATCATCGCCGCCTCGATCGTCGCGCTGCGCTCGGACAACCTCAAGCGCCGGCTCGCCTACTCGACGGTGAGTCAGCTCTCGTATGTGGTATTGGCGGTCGCGTTGCTTACGCCGTTGTCGGTGATCGGCGCGGCGCTGCATATCGCCGCCCACGCGCTTGGCAAGATCACGCTTTTCTTCGCTGCCGGCGCGATTTACACCGCCGCGCACAAGACCGAAGTGAGCGAGCTCGATGGCATCGGACGCCGCATGCCGTGGACCATGGGCGCGTTCGCGATCGGCTCGCTTTCCATCATCGGGCTGCCGCCCGTGGTCGGGTTCGTGAGCAAGTGGTACATCGTCTCCGGCGCGATGGCGACCGGGCAGTGGGGGGCGGTCGCGGTGCTCTTCGCAGGAACGCTGTTGAGCGCCGGCTATCTGTTGCCGATCGTCTACCGCGCCTTCTTCCTGCCACTGGCGTCCCCCGGCGGTCACCACCCCGCGCATGGCGAAGCGCCGCTCACGATGGTAATCGCGGTGTCGGCGTCCGCTTTTGGAACCGTGGCGCTTTTTTTCTATCCTGACGCGCTGCTCGCCCTGTCGCGCCAGCTTGCGGGGCACGGATGATGCAGCCGCACTGGCTTACGCGGCGCGAGACGATCCGGTTGCTGTGGATCGTGTTCGCGGTCGTGCTCGCGGCGACGGTGATCGCGGAGCTGTTCGTTGCGCACGAAGCGCATTTCGAAATCGAAACAATACTCGGGTTTAATGCGTGGTTCGGCTTGCTCGCCTGCGCGGGCCTGATTGCTTTCGCCAAGCTGCTCGGCGTGCTGCTCAAGCGCCACGAACGATATTACGAGGGTGGCGATGAGTAGCCTTGCGCTGCATCCCGGGCTGATCCTGATGGCGGGTGCGATCCTGCTGCTGCGGTTGCGCGGCGTGGCCCGCAGCGCCGTGGCGCTGGCGGTGCCGGTTGCGGCACTTTATCTCGTCTGGCTGGTGCCCGACGGGGCGGTGGCGAGCGTGCGGTTTCTCGAATTCGAGCTCACCCCGCTCGCCGGCGACAAGCTCTCGCGGCTGTTCGCGACGATCTTCTCGATCATGGCCTTCGGCGGAGCGCTGTTCGCCCTGAATCAGAAGCACCCGCTCGAACTCACGGCAGCGCTGTTCTATGCGGGGGCGGCGATCGGCGTCACACTGGCCGGCGATCTGATCACGGTGTTCGTGTTCTGGGAATTGATGGCGATCGGCTCGACGCTCGTCATCTGGAGCGCGGGCACGGGCCCCGCCTATCGCGCGAGCCTGCGCTACCTCATGATCCATATGCTGGGCGGCATGCTGCTGCTGGCGGGTATCACCGGGCATGTCGCGGAAACCGGTTCGATCGCGTTCCAGCGCTTCGCCGCCGACACGCCCGCGCACTGGTTGATACTCGCGGGTTTTCTGCTCAATGCCGGAGCCCCGCCGCTTTCGGCGTGGCTCCCCGACGCCTACCCGGAGGCATCGTGGAGCGGAACGGTGTTCCTTTCGGCGTTCACCACCAAGACGGCGGTGTACGTCCTTCTGCGCGGTTTTCCGGGCACCGAGCTCCTCGTTTACGCGGGGCTTTTCATGGTGTTCTACGGCATCGTCTACGCGCTGCTCGAGAACGACATGCGGCGCATCCTCGCCTACAGCATCGTCAACCAGGTCGGATTCATGGTGACCGGAGTCGGGCTCGGTACCGAGATGGCGTTGAACGGCGCCGCGGCGCACGCTTTCGCGCATATCATCTACAAAGCGCTGCTGCTGATGAGCGCGGGCTCGGTGCTGTTGATGACCGACAAGCGAAACTGCACCGATCTCGGGGGGCTGTTCCGGAGCATGCCGGTTACCACCTGGTGCGGGATCATCGGGGCGCTCTCGATCTCGGCCTTTCCGCTGACCTCCGGCTTCGTGAGCAAGTCGATGATCTCGCAGGCAGCCGCTGACGGGCACCTGCTCGTGATCTGGCTGCTGCTTGCGGCCGCTTCCGCCGGCGTGTTCCTGCACGCGGGCATCAAGTTCCCGTGGTTCGTGTTCTTCCAGAAGGACTCCGGACTGCGTCCGCCCGACCCGCCGCACAACATGCGGGCCGCGATGATTTTCTTTTCCGTGCTGTGCATTGGGCTCGGGGTTTATCCGGATCCGCTCTACGCCATTCTTCCGTACCCGGTGGCGTTTACGCCGTATACCGGGGCGCACGTGGTCACGCAGCTGCAACTGCTGCTGTTTTCGGGCCTGGTGTTTTTCGTCCTGCTCGACGTTTTGCGCCGAACGCTCACGATCACGCTCGATGTCGACTGGCTCTATCGCAAGCTTGGGCCCTCGCTCTGCGCCGGCATCGCCGGGCGGCTCGCGCGCGCGCTGGTGGCAATCGGCCGATCCGCGTCATCACTGCGGTCGGGTGTGCTCGGCGCACTGCATCGGCACCACGGCCCGCAGGGCGTGCTCGCCCGCACCTGGCTAACCGGCAGCATGGCGCTGTGGGCGGTCATCCTGCTGCTCGCTTACCTGCTGCTATATTACCTGTAGCGCTTTCGCCGGTCGCCGCACGCAGTGTTGCCTGACTTAAAACAAATGCGCTAACATCCGCGACGATCCTCCTTTCCCAGAGTAAAAAAAAGGGACTCCCCATGGAACTCATGCAGTGGTTAACGCTGATCATTTTTGCGGTCACGATACTCGCGGTTGTCACCAACGTCATCGACAGCACTGCGGCGGGATTGATCGGCGTCGTGGTCATGGTCTGGGTCGGCGTCATGACGGAGACCGACGCGTTTACCCTGGTGGACTGGAACGTGATGGCGATCCTGGTGGGCATCTGGATGATCGCCGGCTACTTCGGCAAAAGCGGGGTGCCGAGCTGGCTCTCGGTGCAGGCGCTGCGTCTGTCCGGCGGCCGGCCGGGACTGCTGGTCATGATTCTGTCGATGCTGGCGGGAGTGATCTCGATGTTCGTGGATAACGTCGTGACCATCCTGATGATGGCGCCGGTGGCGCTGCCGCTGGCGCGGGCGTTGAAAATCCCGGCCACGCCGCTGGTGCTGATGATCGGATTCAGCGCCAACTTCATGGGAACGGCGCTGCTGCTGGGCGACCTGCCGCCGCAGATGCTGCACAGCGTGGCCGGGGTCGAGTTCATGGACTTCTTCTGGCATCAAGGGCGGCCATCTTCGTTCCCGATCCTGATGGTGACTTTCGTCATCACGCTGGGCTTTATGTACTGGTACGGCTTTCGCACGGCGGGCAAGCGGGTGTCAGCCTCGGAAACGGGGATCGAAGCCAGGATCCCCGACCCCCTGTTCGCGACCGTCGCGGTGGGGATGTTCCTGCTGACGGTCGTGGGGATGTCCTTGCGCGAGGTGCTGAACGTCAAGCTGGGGTTCATCGCGATGACCGGCGCGATTTTGCTGGTGCTCATCGTGGAATTGCTGGGCGAGCGGCTCAAGGCGCCGAAATTCGAAGAGATCATCCAGGAGCTCGACTGGCGCGCGGTGTTTTTCTATATCGCGCTGTTCGCCCTGGTGGGCGGGCTGGAAAAGACGCACATTCTCGAGATGCTCGCCGGCGCGCTGAAGCCGCTCTTCGCCGAGAACCTGGCGCTGGGCGCAACG
>JACPTJ010000500.1 GCA_016192835.1 Betaproteobacteria bacterium | reverse complement strand
CAGGGAATTCACGCGAATCCGTTACGCCGTGCCGCTATGAAGCGAAGCCGGTGCGTTATCGTGCCAAGGTGGCAGCAGCTTGACCAGGCCCGCCAGCAGTATGAGCGGTGCGGCAACCACCGCGATGGTAGCGAGCAGACCCTCCCTGCCCCAAATGTGCATCTGATAATGCACCAGCCCCTGGCCCGATTTCGCAATT
The DNA here is from genome assembly GCA_016192835.1 of Betaproteobacteria bacterium. Classification (GTDB taxonomy): domain Bacteria; phylum Pseudomonadota; class Gammaproteobacteria; order Burkholderiales; family SG8-41; genus PALSA-1004. The sequence goes on along the minus strand of JACPTJ010000500.1, from coordinate 7,568 downwards.
TCCTGGCCACCGATAACCACGTTCCAGCGCATCATCAGCACCGACAGCAGCACCAACGCCGCGCTCGCGGTGACCCCCGTGATCAGCGCACGACCGGTGGTGCCGCGCCAGATCAGGTACGAGATCACTGCGATCGGCGTGACCGCGCCAATGCCGAACTGCACGACAAAGAACGGCACGACCAGCGGGCCCATCACGTATTCCATGATCACCTCGATCCCTTCGCGTGCCTTGTACACGATGTTGGAAAATTCGAGCCCCTCCAATACCAGGGTAAACATCATGAAACCCCATAGCACGTAGGCCAATCCCTTCATGCACGCCAGATCGATCTTCACCTTGCGCAACCAGCAGGACAGCACGTAGAGCACGATCAGCAAGGCGACCCCGGAGATGACGGCGGAAAACAGGAACACGACCGGCATCAGATCGGAGGACCACCACTCACGGGACTTGAGCGAGCCGAAAATAAACCCGACATAACCATGCAAGCCGTGCGCGCCGGGTATGCCCGCCACCGCCAACGCAAACATCCATTTGTGGTCGTAGCGCATCGCCTTTTCCGAAAGGTCGTTAGACCCCAGCGACAATCCGCGCCACAGCGTCTGCGCCAGTCCTGTTGTCTGTTGCGCCTGCCGCACGAAATGCGGCCGAAACATGAACCAGACTTCCAATGTCAGCAGTACCATGTAGAAAGCGGCGAAATAGCCGAATGCAGCCATCGCCGAGGTCCAATGCGGCGTAAGCACGGCATTCATTGCGCGCTGCGGTTGTCCGAGATGCAGCAGCAACGGCACGGGAACGAAGAGCATGAAGCATAGCGCGGTCAAGAGCGCAAACTGCGCCACGGGCTTGAACCGCTCCATGCCGAACACGTGATACAGGCTGGAAACGGTAAAGGCGCCGGCCACCAGCCCCGTGATGTACGGATAGATTACGATCATCACGGACCAGGCAATCACCGTGTCGTTCGGGTATACCGACCCGGTGTACGTCGCGAGATCATACAGAGGTTCCATCAGATCACATCCTTGTCGAGGCCGACATAAAAGACGTTCGGCGCATTGCCGGTTTCCGGTTTCAGGACCCGCACGCGGCTATTGCGAACGAACTGGCTGATCGGGCTCTGTTTGTCGTCGAGGTCGCCGAAGATGCGCGCACCGACCGGACAGACCTCCACGCAGGCCGGCTGCAGTCCCTTGGTAATGCGGTGGTAACACCACGTGCACTTGTCGGAAACCTGTTTCTCGTGGTTGAAGAAGCGCGCGCCGTATGGACAGGCCTGCACGCAGTACGCGCAGCCGATGCAGTATTTGTGGTCGATCAGCACCACCCCGTCCTTGGTCCTGTAGGTGGCGCCGGTTGGACACACTTGCACGCACGCCGGATGCGTGCAGTGGTTGCACAGCTTGGGCACGAAAAAGGCCTTGTCCACTTTCGCATCCTTGTAGCGGTTGGCGAACCGATACTCGCGCTGCGAACCGGAAGCTTCGATATTCACGGGGTCGTGGTGACTGTCGATGCGCGGCTTGTCTTCACCCTCCAGATAGACATAGCGCTCGACCCACGTGCGAAAATGATGCGCAGTTCCGGGGACGTCGTTTTCCCGCTTGCACGCCTCGACGCAACGCAGGCAGCCGATGCATTTTGTGGCGTCGACCCCGTAGCCCCAGCGGTGCTTGGTCCAGTCGTAGTCCTTGGTCGGAAACGAACCGCCGCTCGCGCCGGATTCGCTCTTCGCAGCCGTGTTCTGCGTGGTGACCAGTGTGCCGGCGCCGACCACGGCACCCGCATACGTTACGGCACGGCCCAGCTTGCTGAGAAACTTGCGGCGTGCGGCCAGCGCGGGATTGGTTTCCTTCATGGTTTTTTCCTTGCCTGCGTAGCGGGCTGACAACTTTGCGCAGAGTAATAAGCGGCGAGGTTCGCAATGTCCGCGTCGCTCAGACCCCGGGTAACGCCCGCCATCATCGGGTCCTTGCGCAATCCGGCCCTGAAAGCCTTGAGTACGTTTACCAGGTAAGTAGGTTTCTGCCCGGCAAGCGTCGGCCACGCCGGGTTGGACCCGACGCCTGTTTCACCATGGCAGGCCGTGCAATTGGCCGCCACGGCTTTGCCGGCGGCAGCGTCGCCCACACGCGTCTGACTCGGAGGCGCCGCGCAGCTCAGGCTGCCGTAATAGACCGCGAGGTTCTGAATATCCTCGCTGCTGAGCGGTTGCGCCAGCGGTGTCATCACGACATCTTTTTGGTCTCCGGACTTGTACGCCGCAAGTATGCGAACAAGATATGCGGCATTTTGCCCGGCCAGGTTCGGCCATGAATCGTTCGGGCTGATGCCTTTCTCGCCGTGACAGCTCGCGCAGCTCTCCGCGTGCTTCTTGCCGCCTGCCGCGACATCGCCGGCTACCGGCGCCACCACGCCCGCAAGCTTGGGCGCGTGCGGATTGTGACAAACAACGCACTGCTGGCCTCCGGAGTGCTGTGCTACAACGATCTGCGGCTGCGTGCGGGGCCTCCCTGGCATGGCCTCGTGGCATAGAGAGCACAGCTTCGCGGTATCCTTGGGAATCGGCAGCTTGCCGTTTTGCGGATGGCCCTTTGCTGCGCCATGGCAGACTTCGCAGGTAACCGACTTGTGGCTGTTGGCCGACCACTGCGCATGGCGCTCGGTGTGGCAGGCCTGACAATAACCTGGGGTCTGATAGACGGGTTCCTGCCCTGCAATTTCAGGGACCGAAGCGGCGCGATAGTGGCCGAATTCATAAAATGAATCAGCCGTGAAATACCACTTCGCAACCGCCGCCAGAACGCCAAGAACAACGATTAGAGTAATCAGCCGAACGATATGCTTGGGCATGTTTCGTTATCCCGTTCTCCGTTGCAGGTTGGGTCAGCGCTTCGTTATTAAACCTCCTCCGAACGAGCGCCAACAAAGCCGATTACCGGCTTAATCCAGGACAAGACTATGCCGCATCGGCGAAAGCGACATTTGATCTATGTCAATCCCCACGGTTGAGTCGGTTGCCCAATGTGCAATCAGGATGCGGCACCGACCGTGAGCGCAACGATATTGTTTCGCGCGCTAACGCGTCAAAATTCCCGCCGAAAGTTACGACCTGAGCGGAAATCGTTGCGAAATCTTTTTTCCACGATGCGCTACGGCGAGTTCGTCGGGCGCGTTGACGATCATTCGCCTGACGTGCGCGCCGCCGCCCTCGTGCCATCTCGATCGATCCTGGTAAAGCATTGGGGATTAATCGGTGACTCGCCGCAGTCGCGCGGGTGCCTAAAAAAAATACCGCGCATGAAACGTCCTATGTGATTGAAGATAAAAGATCTTCGTTTTTCCTCGCGCTGGAATGTACGAGAACAATGTACTTCAGGCAGATCGCCAACGGTACGACGCGCCTATCCGCACTTTCGGCTTAATGGCGCAAGGTATTGAACCAGATAGCTGTTTTCCTCTCCTGCAAGCCTCTGGTACGGACGTTGCTCATACCGGGATAAGAAAACGGAATACATGCGAGGTGTCACGTGGACGAAAAAAGCAAAATCCTGGTCGTAGACGACGACGAAGTCGTACGGCGCAGTCATCTCAGGTCCCTGGCCGGCGCGAATTGCGAAGTCAAAGCAGTGTGGGACGGAACCGAGGCGCTGCGGGCGATGACTGAACATCCTTTTGATGTTGTGCTCCTTGATCTTCGCATGCCGGGTCTGGACGGGATGGCGGTTCTCAGGACGATCAAGGAGAAATGGCCGGAAAGCGAAGTCGTCATCATCACCGGTTACCCGAGCATCGAAACCGCGAAAGAAGCGGTGCGGCTGGGCGCCTACGATTACCTTGCCAAGCCCGTCGGGCCGGACGCCGTGATCGACGCGGCAACCGGCGCCGTGATGCGAAAGAAATGGGCCTTGCACACGGACCGCACGAATCGAAACGAGGGAACGGCTTCGAATGCCGGTTCCCGCCGGACAACGAGCAATCACGCTTATTGACACAAGGAGAATCATCATGGATGCGATCAGAAAAGTGCTGGTAGTTGACGACGATCCGGTCGTTGGAAAAAGCTTCCACCGGGTGCTCTCGGGAAAAGGCTATGCGGTTATCACCGCCCGTAACGGCGAGGAGGCGCTGAATAAGCTGCGCAGCGAAACTTACGATGTCGTGTTCACCGACATCAAGATGCCGGGGATGAATGGCCTCGAGGTAGCGGAGCGGCTCAAGGAAACTCAGCCGTGGCTGCCGGTAGTCATCGTCACCGGTTATGGCACGGACGAGAATGAGGCCAGGGCCAAGGCCGCCGGAGTGTCCGGTTTCCTGCGCAAGCCCCTTTCGCCGGAGATGATCGAAGGCAGCGCGCAACAGGCCTTGCTCCAAAAAACGCCGGCGCCCGCGCCGCAAATAGCGGCCGAAGCGCCCGCCCTTGCAGCGCCCGCCGTGGCGAAGAAAGAGAGTGTAGTGAAGAACGTCGCCCTCTTTTTCGCGGCACCGTTCATCGGATTGGCGTACTTGCTTGCATTTCCATTCATCGGGCTTGGCATGCTGGCCTGGATGGGCGGCCGGGAACTCATGAAGTACCGCGCGGTGAGAGCGACCGCCGGGTTCATCAAACACTTCACGCTTCTCATCGCGGCGCCTTTGCTCGGATTGGCGTACATCATTGCCCTGCCGTTCATCGGGTTTGCGATGCTGGCGTGGGCGGGTGTCCGGGCATTGAGGAAATGATCCGGATTGGAACGCATGTCACCCACACGAAAGTCCGATGAAATGCAAAAATAGAGGCCTGCAAATGGCAATCTGCCGGAGCAAAGCCAGCATGATAGGAACGAAATTCCACGCGGACCTGGTCATGGCTGCGAAGCTGGCGTTGGTGGTGCTGCTTGCTGTTACGAACCTCACCGCCCGTGCCGCTGGCAACGCTCTTTCCGAGCTGGACAAGCAATGTCTCAGCTGCCATTCTGCCAAGGAGCTGGCGAAGAAACTGGCGAACGGAGAAACGCTTACTCTGCACGTGCCAGCGCAGGAGTTTGCACAATCGGTCCATAACATGATCGGTTGCGCCGGCTGTCATGCCGACGTTACCCTCAATGACCATCCTCCCGGTAAGACGAAGGCCGCAGGAACGCGTGAATATACGCTCGCGCTGACGGAAGTCTGCCGCTCGTGCCACGCCGACAAATTCAAGCTGTATGAGGGGAGCATTCATGCTGCCCTCCTCCGTGATGGCAATCCGATCGCGCCCGTCTGCACAGACTGCCACAGGCCGCACGCGGTCCGCGCCAAGGCCGCCCGCGAGTCGATAGCGGATGTCCCCTGCCGCAACTGTCACGGGTCGATCTACGACGCTTATGCCGAAAGCGTACACGGAAAAGCTCGCAGCAAGCCCGGCAACACGAGTGCGCCCATTTGCGCCGATTGCCACCGCGCGCACGACGTGAGCGCCGCTGCCGCGGGAGATCACGTGAAAGACGCCTGCCTCGCGTGCCACCAGGGCGCACTGGCCTCCCACCAGACATGGCTCCCGAACGCCGCACGGCATTTTGAAGCGGTATCCTGCCCCGCCTGCCATGCGCCGGCGGCCAAGCGCAAAGTCGACCTCAGGCTTTACGACAGCGTGGCACAGCAGCGCGTTGCCGAAAAAGCAGGCGTGCCGCAGTTCGAAAGCCGGGCCCGCTCAGCCGACGCGAAAGGTGCCGGCCTGGATGCGATGGCGCTGCAAAGCCTGCTGCGTGAATTCAATCGGGACGGGATAGACAACAGAACAACGCTGCGGGGCCGCCTGGAGGTCAGCACGGGTGCGGAAGCGCATCAACTCGCGGCGGCGCCCCAGGCGATCCAGGATTGCACCAAATGCCACCGGCAAGGCGCCGACCCCTTCCAGAGCGTCACGGTATCGATCGTTGGCCCGGACGGCAGACCGCTGCGCTATGGCGCGCAACAGGAAGTCCTGAACTCCATGATATCGGTGGATTCGGTGGGCGGTTTCTACGCCATCGGCGGCACCCGGATCAAGTTGCTCGATATGCTGTTCGCCCTCGCCCTGCTGAGCGGGATCGCCGTTCCGGCCGGCCATTTGACGCTCAGCTGGCTCTTTCGGCGATACGCGAAGAAAATCCATGAGCAGGATGCCGCCACGCGTTCCACCGGCGCCGAAGCGCCAAAATAAAAGGAAAACCGCGATGCCGAGTATCTACGTTCACCCGCTCCCGGTCAGGATCTGGCACTGGATCAACGCGTTCGGTTTCGTGGCGATGATCGCGACCGGAGTTCAGATCCGTTACGTCGGACTGATCGATCTGATGTCGTTCAAAACGGCGGTCGTCCTGCACAACTGGATCGGTTTTGTGCTCATCGGCAATTTCTTCATCTGGTTCCTGTTTTATCTTTTTTCGGACAAGATCAAGGTCTACCATCCGGAGTTAAGCCCGGCCAAACATTTCCGCGCAAGTTTCCGCCAGCTCAAGTATTACGGCTACGGCATCTTCAAAGGCGAACCCAACCCGCACCACATCAGCGTCTACCAGAAGTTCAACGCGATGCAGAGCATGACCTACCAGGTCATCATGCTGCTGCTCGTGCCGCTGCAGTTCTACACCGGGGTGCTGCTGTGGGACGTCAAGCGCTTCTCCGGAATGATCGACGCGCTTGGGGGCGTGCGGGCAGTGGACACGGCCCACGTGCTGATTTTCATCTTCTTCGTGGGATTCATTTTCATCCACCCCTATCTTGCAAGCCTCGGCCACACCCGCACGGCTCACTTCAAGGCCATGCTCACCGGTTACGAGGAAGTCGAAGACGAAGCCGGCCACGGCCCGCTCCGGTGAGCGGCAGTTATTGGCCGGAATCGAATGCCGCGCCGCGAATGCGGATGTCGTACTTCTTCATGAGCGCCTGAAAGTTGGCGCGCTGCATGCCTGTTTCTTCGGCGCTTTTGGTGACATTCCAGGCGTTGCGTTTGAGCGCTTCGAGAACAAATGATTTCTCGATCTCTTCGACTGACTTCTCGCGTGCGACTTTCTTGAGCTGCTTCAACTCGTCGCTGGTTTTCGCCACGTCGAGATCGAGCCGGGGCGAATTCTCGATGATATTCGACAAGTGCGCCCGCCGTATGACCTTGCCGGAAGCAAGAATCATCGCGCGTTGAACGGTATTTTCGAGTTCCCGTACGTTCCCCGGCCAGTCGTGATTGACGAGCGCGTTCATCGCCCCGTCCGAAAACTCGGTCACTTTTTTCCCCAGTTCCTCGCTGAAGACGGCAAGAAAATGAAAGGCGAGCGCGGGAATGTCCGTCCGGCGTTCCCGCAGCGGCGGTATCCGGATGGGAAAGATGTTGATGCGGTAGTAAAGATCCTCCCGGAAGGCCTCACTGGCCACCATGGCCTTGAGATCCTTGTTGGTGGCGGTTATCAGCCTGATGTCGGTTTCCTGGGTCCTGGTATCTCCCACGGCCTTGAATTCGCGCTCCTGCACGACGCGCAGCAGCTTGGCCTGGGTGGACAACGAAATGTTCCCGATTTCGTCCAGAAAAAGCGTTCCATGGTCCGCGATTTCGAACATCCCTTTCT
>JACPTJ010000089.1 GCA_016192835.1 Betaproteobacteria bacterium | reverse complement strand
TATCGACTTCGGGGGTACGCTTGCCGCTTGCGACACCCACGCGCTCGAGCGCCTGCAAAGCGTGGTGGCCTATTCAGAAGACGGGATGCCAGCGCCGCGATCGCTCGCCGGAAAAGCCGTCTTCGACTATGCGACGCTATCCTTCGGAGAGCCGCTTGCCGAAAACCGTGCGAACGCCGAAGCGGCCTGCGCGATGTTCACGACCTCCGGCACGACCAACGCACCGAAGTTCGTGCTGCATAGCCATCGCGCCGTGATCCGGCACGCGCTTGACGTGGCGCGCGGATTTGCCATCGATGCCGATTCGAAACTGCTCCTGATCCCACCGTTATGCGGTGTGTACGGCTTCTGCAGCGCCATGGCCGCGCTTGCTGCGGGCCGCCCGGCGATCATCTCGCCGGTGTGGGACCCGGAGGAGGCCGCGCGCGACATCGTGGCGCATGGCATCACGCACGCGACCGGCACCGACGATGCGGTCGTTCAGCTCTTGGTGCAGAGCGAGGCCGAGCGCCCGTTTCCGAGCCTGCGTTTTTTCGCCTACGCGCCCTTCAACCCATCGCTGGGCGACATCGTCGAGCGCGCGGATGCGCGCGGCATGAAGCTGGTCGGGCTTTACGGCTCGAGCGAAGTGCAGGCGTTGTTCTCGCGCCAGCACGAAGACGCGCCGCTTGCGGAACGCCGGGTGGCCGGGGGCTTGCCGGTGAGCGTGCGCGCCCGCGTGCGGGCGCGCGATCCCGAGAGCGCGACGCTGCTCCCACATGGGGAAGCGGGCGAACTCGAGTTCTACGCGCCCACGAGTTCGATGCTCGGGTACTTTGACGACGCCGAAGCGACCAGCCGCGCGTTTACCGAAGACGGTTACGTTCGTTCCGGCGACTTGGGATACACGCAGCCCGACGATCGCTTCGTGTTCCTGACGCGCATCGGGGATTCATTGCGGCTGGGTGGTTTTCTGGTCAGTCCTGCCGAGATCGAGTCCGTGATGCAGGAGGTACCCGGCATCGCCGGTTGCCAGGTCGTCGGCATCCCGGCTCAAGATGGACTCGAGCCGATTGCTTTCGTACTGCTTGAAGCGGGCGCGACTCTGGACGAGCGCGCGGCGATCCGGCATGTCACCGCGAGGCTGGCGCGCTACAAGGTCCCGCGGCGGATATTCGCGATCGATGCGTTTCCGGTCACCCCCGGCGCCAACGCCACCAAGATCCAGAAGCACAAACTGCGCGACCTGGCGCAACAGCTCGTGCGAGGCTAGCCGATGGCGGCGACAAATAGGGTAACTTTTGCACGAATTGGCAAGCCGCACCGGAAAGCTTGCGCGTTTCCTGGTATTCGGAAGTTTCGTCTCTACTGCGAGCAATCCCAGGGATATCGACGTGGTGCTGGTCATGATGGTGGATTTTAAGCTTGAGGACGCGCCCCGGGAGTCGCGCACCTTGTTCTCGCACTCCGAGGCGGATGCGCGGTTTGGCGCGAGCGTGTTTTGGCTGCGCGACGGGATGCTATCTGACGAAATGATGCAGATGTTGCTTGAAACGTGGCAAACTAAGCGCGATGGTACCAAGCGCGGTATCGTGGAGATCAAGTCATGATCAGGAACGTTCACGAATTGGCAGTTACCCGGGAGCGCGTTGCCTCGCTGGAGAAGCTTCTGGAGGCGCTACGCAAGACGGCCAGGCCGGAAGAATGGCCGGCGTTAAGCTCGGGCTATCGCTTGGAGATCGAGCGCATGCAAGGCGAGATGCTTGACTACCTTGTGGAAGGCGCGCCGGCGGATACGACCGCGTGACTTCGCGCGCCCGTTGTCTGATCGCCGCTGCATGCGCACTCGCATTGGCTGTGTGGTCATAGCTCGCGGCACGGAATGCCATCGTGCTGCGCCACAAAGTGCAGCATCGCGATTGCACAGGTTGCAGGCATGAGCACCTGGATCGCATGAAAGCGCGTCGGAAGATTCACGATACGGATGCCGGGGATCGAGCGTCGAATCTGCTCCTCCTCGAAGCCGGTGACAACGCCTGCAGTGGGGTAGAGCCCCAGCGTCGGGACCTGCACCCTGGCGAGGTAACCGGAAACGTCGACCTTTGATGCCACGCGGGAGAGCGCGATGAGAGCCTCCACGTCCGACTTGCCCATCTCATCGGCATACCATTGCAGCAGTCCGGGATCGGTACCCGGGGGAAATCGCGTCGCGGCATTCACCGCAGTCGACCAGCCCTTCGATCCGAGCACACGCAGCGCCTCTTGCCATGAGGCATGGCCGCAGCCGAATGCCTGCTGCGTCGCCTTCGGGATCGTGACCGGGGCCGCGACCAAAGAAAGCGTGCGCAGCCTGCCCGGCATCTCCGCCGCGACTACGATGCCGAGGATTCCACCCAGCGATTCCCCGCAGTAATGGACCGGCGCTCCCCCGAGCGCGTCCATGATCGCGGCCAGATCTTCGACGAACCCGTCCACGCTCATGCCCACGTGCGGATCGAAGTCGAGCGGCGAGCGCCCAAGTCCGCGCAGGTCGGGGCGCACGACGCGATAGTA
>JACPTJ010000499.1 GCA_016192835.1 Betaproteobacteria bacterium | reverse complement strand
TTTCGCAGGCGGAAGCCGTGAACGCGAGATGCGAGGACGGCATCCCGCTCAAGGTCCTCTACACCCCCTCCGATTCCAAGGCTGATTTTTACGCCGATGTCGGTTTCCCCGGGGATTTTCCGTTTACCCGCGGCAACGACGCCGCCGGCTATCGCAAGAAACTCTGGACCATCAGTCATTACGCCGGTTTCGGCAGCCCGCGCGAGACCAATGTGCTCTTTCGCAAGATGATCGATCACGGCGGCGTCCCGCCCTACATGGCGCTCGACCTGCCGACGCAACTCGGACTCGACCCCGACCATCCCATGGCCCGGGGCGAAGTCGGGATGGCCGGCACTTCAGTGACCTCGCTGCGCGATTGGGAAACGATATTCGAAGGCATCAAGCTCGAGGACACGTTTGTCGGGACGGTAATCAACGCGCCGGCGGCGGTATTTCTGGCAATGCACGTCGTGCTTGCCGAAAAACAGGGCGCCGACCTTAAAAAGATCCGCGGCAACCTGCAAAACGACATCCTGAAGGAATTCACCGCCCGCGGGAACTTCATTTTCCCGGTCGCGCCGTCGCTGCGGCTGGTCACCGATACGCTCGAATACTGCGCGCAGCATCTGCCTTCTTACTGGCCGCTCAACGTTTGCGGCGGGCATTATCCCGAAGCCGGCGCCAACCGCGTGCACGAAGTCGCGTTCGCGTTCGCGGATGCGTTCACCTACATCGATGACGCAGTCAGGCGCGGCGTGAATATCGACGACTTCGGCAAGGGCATCTTCTTCCTGATGAAGACCAACCATACCGATCTGCTCGAGGAGGCCGCGAAGTTCCGCGCCATGCGCAAGATCTGGGCGACGCGCCTGCGCGATCACTATGGCGCCAAGGACGCGGAAACGATGAAATGCCGGGTGCTCGCGCACAGCGGTGGCTCGTTGCTCACGCGCGAGCGGCCCGAACTGAATATCGCTCGCACCACGCTCGCCTGCGTGGCCGGAGTGCTCGGCGGCATTCAGTTGATCGGCTTGCGCACCATGGACGAGGTGTTCGGCATTCCGACGGAAAAATCCGAGCTGATCGCGATCGGCACGCAGCATGTGGTCGCGCACGAGACCGGTTTGCCCGACGTGGTGGATCCGCTCGGCGGGTCTTATTACGTCGAAGCGCTGACCGCCGAATTCGAACGCAAGGTACTCGAAGAACTCGAGCGCATCGAACGCATGGGCGGCATGGTCAAGGCAATAGAGGCGGGTTATGTCCGCAAAGCGATTGCCCAGGACGCTTATCGCACGCACCTCGCGTGGGAAACCGGCGACAAGGTGAAAGTCGGCGTCAACAAGTACCAGATCGAAGAAAATGATCCGCCACGCCAGCCTTACGCGTACAAACCGGAGGAGGAGAAGCGTCAGCTTGAGGCGCTCAGGCAGCTTCGCCGCGAACGCGATAATGCCGCGGTGGACAAGGCGCTCAAGCGCATCGTCGAGGTCGCGAAGCGGCCGGCGGCGACCGAGAATAATCTGATGCCGCCCATCATCGAGGCGGTGCGCGCGTATGCGACGATCGGTGAAATCTGCGGCGCGCTCAAGCAGGTGTTCGGCGAGTATTCCGAGCCCACGAGTTTCTGATGAGCGCTCAGCAGCGAAAAATCCGCGTATTGATGGGAAAGCCGGGCCTGTGCGGTCACGACCGCGGCGTCGTGCTGGTCGTCATGGCGTTGCGGGACGCCGGCATGGAAGTGATTTACTCCGGCCGGCACAATTCTCCCGAGAGCCTCGTTGAAGTCGCGATCCAGGAAGACGTCGATGTGTTGGGCGTAAGCATACTGGCGGGCGGCCACCTCGGATTATGCGAGCGCATTGCCGCGCTGCTGCGCGAACGCAACGCGCAGGACATCGTTTTTCTGGCCGGCGGCTTCATCCCTCCCGAGGATATTCCGAAGCTCAAGGCATTCGGCGTACGGGAAGTCTTCAGGGACGGCGCGAAGCTGGAAGAAATCGTTCAATACATCGAAAAGGTGGCCGGGGAGCGCGCGGCGGCATGAACATCGGGCCCATTATGCGCAGTCCGGGACATGAAATAGGAGAGTAAAGATGGGCGTAACAGAGACACTAACGAGGTTCCTTTTACAAACGACATATGAAGATTTTCCGCGGGAGGTCGTCGATAGGGCCAAGCTTCTGGCCATCGATTTTGTGGGAGGGGCTCTGGCAGGCTGTCAGACCCATGTGAGTAACATCTTCACCGATTATGTGAAGGAGATGGCTGCAAAATCCGAAGCAGTGATCATCGGCAGGAATTTCAAGACGACCGCTCAATATGCATCGTATCTGAATGGGGTCTTCAACCATTCCACCGAACTCGAGTCCGTGAGCCAGCGCACCTCTCCGAACCCCCTGGCTGTGATTGCGACGTCTCTTTCCGTCGGAGACAAGATGCGGCTTCCGGGGAAAAAGGTGTTGGAGGGATTGATCCTCGGGTTTGAGATCCAGGGCAGGGTGGGTGGTCCGTCCCTGAAGGGGATCAGCAAGAAAGGCAGAATCAGTATTTTCAATCACCTTGGAACGGCTTCCACCGCCAGCAAAATGATGGGATTGAATCTGGAACAATCGAGAATGGCCATTGGCACCGCTGCCTTTCAGGCAGGGGGCTTCATTACCAGCGTGGGAACGATGGCCCATGTTCTGGAACTGGCCTTTGGATCACGCGATGGCATAGAGGCGGCCGAATTGGCGAGGAAGGGGTTTACTGCCCATCCCGATATCATCGAGACTCCCCGGGGGTTTTGCGATGCGTTGATCGAGGAAGGGGGATACGACCTGAACGAGATGACCCGGGACCTGGGGAAGACCTTTCAGATCGTGGATCCGGGCATTTCCGTTAAGAAGTATCCGTGCTGTTATCGCGCCCATCGCGCTCTGGATGCTTATTACGACATGTTGGGCGAACACCATATTTCTCATGGTGACATCGACAAGATCATCGTGGACATGAACCTGTACGATTCCTATCTGATGAAATTCCCGGAGCCAAAAACCGGAGAGGAGGCGAGATTCAGCTTTCGACATATTTTCGGGGCGGCGCTGCTGAAAGGAAAAGTGTGGATCGATTCTTTTTCGGATGAGGCCGCTTTCGATCGAAGATACGTAGAGGCCCGCGGGCGGGTGGAAGAGGTCGTCCACAGCGAGTGGCCCCCTGGGCGCGTGGACGCGCGCATTCCCGTCACGATCAAGCTGAAAGATGGAAGGACCTTCTCCAAGGAGAATGCGTCTCCCCGGGAACCCACGTTGGATCAATTGTTGGACAGGTATCGTGAGGCGGCTGAAGGGATACTGACCCCTGAGCAAACGAAAAGGTCGATCGAACTCCTGCTGGATATGGAAAATTCGACGGACGTCTCGGGGATCATGGGTCTTCTGACTGCCAAATGAAGGAATGACCATGACTCAGACCATTTCCGAACGCCTGGTGCAGTTCAGCGAAAATCTGCAGTTCGACGATATTCCGCCCGAGGTCATAGACAAGACCAAACAGCACGTGCTCGACTTGATCGGCGTCTGTATCGGCTCGACGCGTATCGATTTCGGCAAGTCCGCGCTCAAGCTGATCGGGGGTTGGGGCGGGACGCGTGAAGCCACGCTGATCGGCCGGCGCACCAAAGTGCCGGCGCACCACGCGGCACTGTGCAACGGCATCCTCGGCCATGGGCAGGACTACGACGACACGCATACCGAGTCGGTCGTGCACCCGAGTGCGGCGCTGGCGCCCGTCGCGCTTGCGGTGGCCGAACGCACCGGTTGCTCCGGGCGCGAGATGCTGACCGCGCTGGTCGGCGGCCTGGAGGCGACGATCCGCATCGCCATGCCCGCGCTGAACAAGATTCATTTGCGGGGATTCCATACGACGTCGGTCGCCGCGACTTTCGGGGCCGCGCTGATCACCGCGCGGCTGGAAAAAATCGGCTTGCAGCGCGCGGTCCAGGCGGTCGGCATCGGCGGCAGTTTTGCGTCGGGACTGCTCGAATGCGTTCCGGCCGGGTCGGGCGCGAAGCGCTTGCATGCAGGCTGGGGCGCGCTGTGCGGAATCGTCGCGGCACAACTCGCGCAAGGGGATTACACAGGGCCGAACACCGTCTTCGAGGGCAAACTCGGCGTCTACAACTCGTTTCTGCGCGGCGAGACGCTCGATCTGGACGTGATTTTCAAAGGCTTGGGGCGTGAGTGGGAAACGCTCGACATTCGTCCCAAACTCTATCCGTGCTGCCATTATCTGCAGGCTTTTCTCGACTGCGCGGCCGAGCTGCGGCGCAAGCCGCAGATACGGGTGGAGGAGATAGCGGCGATTTCCTGCCGGATCTCGCCGGGGGCGGTCAACATGGTGTGCGAGCCGTGGGAGAAAAAGCTCAAACCAGTCACCGGCTACGACGCGCGCTTCAGCCTGCCCTTTGCAGTTGCGCTGATGCTGATCCGGGGCAAGGCGGGCGTGGCCGAGTTTTCCGCGAAAGTCGCGGCCGATCCGCAGATCCGGCAGCTGATGGCGAAAGTCAGTTATGCGGCCGAGCCCAATTACCAGGTCAAGGACATGCCCGGCTGGGTCGAGGTGACGCTGAAGGACGGCAGCCGGCACGTGTGGGAAGTTCCCGAGGTGCGCGGTAACGCGAAACACCCGATCGCATTGGAGGAATTGCTGGATAAATTCAATGCCAACACCGCGTTCCTCGGCGCGGCTGCGAGTTTGCGCATCGCGGACGAGATTCTCGCGCTGGATAAGCAGGCGGACCTCCACGGGTTCATGGCCGGCCTGCGCGGGCCCAAGGCCGCCAAGAGCGCGGCTTGATACACGCCGGATCGCCGCACGACGGGGCGGGCAGCGCGGCGGCTGGCCAGGCGTGGCGGACTTGATACACGTGGCTGGCGATCAACTCAAGCTGCGGTCAGACGAGTTCGTGGCCGGCGTTTTGCGCGGCGAGCACCGCGCGATTGCGCGTGCGATTTCGGCGGTCGAGAATGAAACGGAGATCGGTCGCGCGATCGTGCAGGGAATCCATTCGCACCTGGGCCGTGCGCACGTGCTCGGCATTACCGGCGCGCCGGGCGCCGGCAAATCAACGCTGGTGAGTGAGCTGATCGGCGAATTCACGCGGCGCGGCAAATCGGTTGGCGTGGTGGCGGTAGATCCCTCGAGTCCGTTTTCCGGCGGTGCGATACTCGGCGATCGCATCCGCATGGAGCGGCACTCGCTCAGTGAGCGCGTATTCATCCGCTCGCTGGCTTCCCGCGGGCATCTCGGTGGCCTGTCGCGCGCCGTGTTCAAGGTCGTCGATGTGCTGGACGCGGCGGGTTTCGAGCTGATTATCGTTGAGACGGTAGGCGCCGGCCAATCCGAAGTTGAAATCGCCGAGATCGCGGACACGCGGGTGGTGGTGTGCCCGCCAGGCCTCGGGGATGACGTGCAGGCGATCAAAGCCGGCATACTTGAAATCGCGGATATTCTGGTGGTCAGCAAAGCCGATCTCCCGCTCGCCGACAAAACGGAACTGGATCTGCGCTTCATGCTCAGCGTCACGAAGCATGCGCCGAGGCAGCCGTCGATCGTGCGCGTGAGCTCGGTCAGCGGCGCTGGGATGACGGAACTCGCCGATGCGATCGGCGCGATGACCCGCGGCGGAGGGGGCAGGCGCGGGACCGGCTCGCGCGAGCGGATGCGCCGGCTGTTCGCGCAGGAGGCCGGGAACCTGCTGCGCGAGCGCCTGACGGCGCTTGACAGTGCGGCGCTGGACGCGCTTTGCGACGCCGCCGCGCGAGGCGAGATCGGGCATGAAGACGCCGTAACGAATGCGATCCGCCTTGCCATGAATGATGGTTCATGAGCGTGACGGCTTCAATGCCTCCTCGACCCGGAAACTGACCGGCCGGGACGTGATCGATTTCGTCAAGTACCGCCAATTGACGGCGCGGGGCGCGCTGACGGACGATGATTTTGCGGCGGCGGTATTGGGCAAGCCGCGCGCGTAGACAAGACTCGCGTTCGGAGCCTTTTTCTACAGCCTCAACGCAAAGCTCAGCCGCGCCTTACGGCGTCGGTCTGAAGTGCCAAGTTAGGCTTGAAGTTGATTGAGCAGGTTTTCATTTGGTAACGGAGCTGATCCACTTCATGATCGTGCCGGCGACGTTAGTGTCGATACCGTTGAAACCATGGTAGCTCTTTGGATGACAGGCCGCCGTGCGTCCAACACCGCTGCTTTCATCCCTTCCACCCTCCAACACGACGATAGTCGAGCTTGATTTCTTCATGTCTCTCGCGAATGAACGGAGCGCACTCTCCGATCCAGAGGAAACACAGGCATCTCGATTGTGAATCAAGAGCAGCGAGGGAGCGGAGATGTCAGCGACAGGAGCGTCGCGAACAGTACCATCGTAAGTACTACCGGTAACGGCCGACAGTAAGATCATGCCGGAGACCGGTACTCGCGACGCAACGTTGGCCGCGGAGATTGACCCTCGACTGATGCCGGCAACGAAAACAGGCAATTTCGCCGAGTTCTCTTGCTCGATTATCTTGCCTACCGACCGAGCATACTCAGCATCGCTACGGGAGAATTGTCTATCCGGAATGTCAACGTACAGCAGCGTCATACCAGCAGCTTCGAGAGCAGGTCGCATGCGGATTAGCACGTTTACCCCTGACAGCGAACCTCTCGTTACCAAATTGAGGCCACCGTCACCGCCGATAAACATAACCAGGATCGCACGAGGCTTCTGCTCAGGTTCTGTCACGGCGTAGGCATGAACGCCGTCTTTGAACGGTATGGTCTTGATCGTCTGGGCGTTCACACTGATGCACCAGGAAGACAGGACACACGCGAGACTTATCCAAATTCTCATAGCGATATTGTCATGATGATGCAACTGCAAAAAATTCACTGAAAACCGTAACGGCCTCCTCCAATGACAGCTTGTGACCGCCATGTTAGCTCGCATTTTCACGAAGGAGGCGTTCCATTTCCAGTAGGACAAGGCCATGCCAACCGGGAAGCTCTGGGTTAACACCATACTTGGAGCGCACGATCTGCTTTGCGTGCGCTTCCGCTGACTGTCGGGCAGCGGCGCTTACAACTGTTGCGGGCTGTGGGGGTGGCAGGAATGGCGTTGTTTGAGTGGGAGTGGGCCGGACAGCGTCGAGCGCTGCTTTGCGAGCAAGTTCTGCCTGGTACTCAGATTCAAACTGCTGGACAAGACGTTCAGTGTTCTCGATTAGAAGCTGGCGTTCGTCTTCGGTGAGATGGCGCCCTTCAGATGATGTGTACCGTGGCATTGAGGACGCCACCGGAAGCCCGACGAATAGTTTCTTGAAGCACTCCGATCCGTAGACGCGAACGACGGAGTTCTCACCGACGACATGAATGCGGCGGAAGACAGAGTGATTGCAGCCAGCAGCTTGGCAGCGTACTCGGTCGTGGCGGGGCACTTCGACAACGGCTAGTAACTGGGCGGCACTCATTTCGACTGCCGGCTAACGTCCGCGATGAGCGGCGCAAGCCAGCGGGGGCGAGAGCCGCGCTGGCATCGCGTCCGTTTCGATCGCACGGTTATGCGGCAACTTGCTCGTACGAGAACTGGGGCGCGCCTGCGCGCTGCGAAGCGTGCTCGACCGTGATGAAACAAATGTTGCCCTGAGCGTCAACGTCGAGCACGGTGTTCTCGTCAAGATCCCGGGTTTCGGCGACCGGCGAATCCCGGAACTCGATCAGCAATGTGTCCGTGTCAGCGAAATAACGAACCTTCATGGCGTGAACCTTCGATCAAAGAAAGCGTTGTGGACCGTCTCACCGTCTGGCAGAAGGACGACGCGCAAAAAGCGATTTTCCGATTCTGGCACCTGTACCCAGCGTCGAATTCGGCCATCAGTCTGAACGACTTCACGCATCGGAGTCCGGATCGCTCGTTCAATCCATTCCTCTCGAATCATAGCGCGATCCGGCCGGTTGCGGATCACCTCGAAGTAACGTGTGACCTTCACGCCGCCAGCGTATCAGATTTGAGCTTCGTCGGCTCATTTTGCCGCATAACGTTCGTGGTGAGGCGCGCGCGGCCGCTCTTGCCGCGCGTCGCTTTCGACCACGCGGTTAGAGCGCACCATCACTTCACATTTTCCAATTTAATACCTCGCCCAGAGCGCAAGCTTTGACGTGCCCGCTCGATTCGCTGCAGAAACCGAGGGTCGTTCTCAAGCCGGTAATCAAACCAGTCGTCCTCCGTTTCAAAGCCGATGAGCACGCCGGCAGGCTTGCCGTGGCGCGTAATGACGATCTCGCCTTTCGCGGCTTCGCGTAAATAGCGCGAGAGATCATCCTTGACTTCCGCCAAAGGCACTTCCTTCACTTTGACTCCAACTTTCCGTGTTTGGCCAGCCATGTTGCAGCCTCCGATTTGAGCACTATCGCCAATACCTCGACGGCATTGGCGCTCAGCCGCGAGCCCGAGATGACTTTCGCGATTTGGCACTGCGCCGCGCGCGGCTCGCCGGCTGCCGCGCCTGGTTAGGCGTCGCTGAATTCCCCGGTACTCTCGCCAGCTTCATCGCGCAGAACCGCAGGTTCTCCGCCGCCAGTTCGTCGTCCGGGTCCATCGCCACCGCTCGCGACAACGTCTCCTGAGCCTCGGATAGCCGCCCCGCCTCCAGCAGCGACCAGCCGAGATCATTCACGAAGCTAGCGTTGCTTGGTTCGAGCTCCAACGCCCGTCTCGACGCCGCGATCGCTTCCTCGTGAAGACCTTCGTGGCCTGCACAGCACCCGACCCCCTGATGGAACACGGCGACGCGAGGGAATCGCAACGCCGCCGTTCGATACAACTCGAGACCATCCTTGTAGGCCCTCCGCCCGATGAGAAAGTCGCCAGCGTGATCGATGATGCCGCACAGGTCAGGGGTGTCAGCGGAGCACGAAAGCAACGAGTGAAAGAGCCGCCGCCCCGCAGCTCGATTACGGCGTTGGTACTCAACTGTCCCCAGACTGAAAATCGCAGGCGCGTAACCCGGAACGAACTCCAGCGCCCGCGTCAAAGCCGCTATGGCTCCTTTCACGTCGCCCATCGCGGTACGAACAATACTGTCCGCGTACTCACTCTCGGCGTCGAATAACCCGGCCGCTCCTCGCTCACACGCCGCTTGGCGCGACCGCTTACGCGGTTGGCTCCGAGTCCCCATTCATGCCTTCCGATTCTTCACGAATTGCGCACGCCGTACCACCGATGCCGCGAGCACACTAACGCCGCGACTCACGTAGATCCATCGAAAGGCGTCGGCACGATTCATCGAATGTCTCCGTAGCGACTGTCGCCCGGGGCCGCTCTGTTTGGCCTTCCCGCGGCTTGCTTGAACTCGACGTGAAACGCGTCCTCACCGAAGCTGTCGTAAACGTGCACTCGGACGTCGTAGAGAACTTCGCCTAACGCAATGGTGGTCCTTCGCTTCGCGATTCGGTACAGCTCCCGTCGGAGGGCCTTCGCTTCCGCATCGGTGCTGCGAAAGCTGGCGATCCCGAATCCGATCGGTCCGCGCATCGCAACGACTTCCTCGCGGTGGTCCTTGTAATCCACCTCAATCGCATCTGCGCCAAGCTGTACCGCTTTGGTTACCAGCGGGTGAACGATGGTAACACCATACTTGGAGCGCACGATCTGCTTTGCGTGCGCTTCGGCTGCCTGTCGGGCAGCGGCGCTTACAACTGTTGGGGGCTGTGGGGGCAGCGGAGATGGCGTTGTTTGAGTGGGAGTGGACCGGACAGCGACGAGCGCCGCTTTGCGAGCAAGTTCTGCCTGGTACTCGGATTCAAACTGCTGGACAAGACGTTCAGTGTTCTCGATTAGAAGTTGTCGTTCGTCGTCGGTGAGGTGGCGCCCTTCAGATGACGTGTACCGTGGCGTTGAGGACGCCACCGGAAGCCCGACGAATAATTTCTTGAAGCACTCCGATCCGTACACACGGACGACGGAGTTCTCACGCACGACATGAATGCGGCGAAACACCGAGTGATTGCAGCCAGCAGCTTGGCAGTTTACTCGGTCGTCGCGGGGCACTTCGACAACGGCTAGTAATTGGGCGGCGCTCATTTCGACAGCGGGCAACGTCCCGCATCACCCGCGCGCGGCACTCTTGCGATCGGCCGCGCGGACAAGCTCCTCATCAGAGGGAAAGGAATAGGGCAATTCGGCCGCGCGACGAAGCAGTTGTGCCAAAACCTCACGCTGCTCAGTTTCGGGCAACGCCTCAAAGGACTTTAAAAGATGCCGCGCTGCGTCTCCCATAGCGAGCTATTCTACGCCTGTTCCCTTTGCGGCATAATCGGGATAGGAGAAAGCCTCACGGCTTCCTCCTCCCACACCACCGTACGAACGGGTCACGTATACGGCGGTTCGGCAGATTGAGTCAACAGGCATGCGTCCATTGTGCCGGATCGGCTCAGTGGCTGCACACGCATCAACCGGAGCGTCATTTCTCGCCGCGCAGGTTGTATTTTGCCGTGAGATTGCGGCGCGAGGTCACGCACAATTTGATGCTGTTCATAAGTCTCTTCCTTTCTTTGAGCATTCCGGTCGTTTTGCCTGGTTCAGTTACTTGTTTGCCGCTCCCCTTGCTTTATTGCCAAGTACGCAAACCATGCGCGAACCGATCGCAACCTCACTTGTTCGTGCCCGTGTCTACGCAAACAGCTCCCGATCCCGAATCTTCCGAACCTCCTTCCAGTCCGCATCCCACCATGGCATCTCCCCCGCGTTCGGCGGCCTGAGCAGGTGCAGCTTTCTCTTTGCCTTCTTCGCATCGTTCTGTATCACCCGAAAGTGGTAGTGGTCGAAGAGGCGCAGTGCTTCGATCATGTATGACGTGGCGACGCGCCGGTCGCCGATGAGGAGCAGGTTTTCGCCATTGCTTTTGTCCGCAGCCGTGGAGAAGTTATAGGAGCCCAAGTACACGCGGGCGCTGGGTTTGTCGAAATCGATGACGACGAATTTGTGGTGCATGCGCGTTCCACCGC
Source organism: Betaproteobacteria bacterium (assembly GCA_016192835.1). GTDB lineage: Bacteria > Pseudomonadota > Gammaproteobacteria > Burkholderiales > SG8-41 > PALSA-1004. The sequence goes on along the minus strand of JACPTJ010000499.1, from coordinate 3,086 downwards.
CACCGACAGGTTCCGATTTGAATGGCTCGGGCGCGCCTTTGCCCAATGCCGCGGGCCGCATGGGCACAATGGCGCCATCGGGCAATTGAACATCAAGGCCACCGACTTTCTTGTCCGAGATGCCGTACACGAACAGCTTCTTGTCCAGCATGACTTTCTTGATTGCATTTTGCATCGCGCCCGGCGTCTGATACAGGAACGCCAGCGAATAGAACAAGTTGGATGTGGTACCACCGGCAATATCGGTCGCGATCGCGTCGAGCAGCGCATTGGTCGGCGCATGTGGGGAGAATGCGACCTTTGCCTTGATGTCCTTCAGCTTGAGGTCGGTCCATTGGGCCGAGGTGGTTTGGCCGAAGGCCGCGGGCGTGCCGTTGGTCCAGTACTGGTCGAACGCCACGGCGAAGGGCTTGATAGCGTTCGCGCCGCGCAGCACCACCGCGTTATTCGCCTGCACGAAGAACCCGCGGCAACTGAAGTTGGTAGAACCGCAAACCGCGGCCTTTGTCTTCGGGCCATCTACGACAATCGTCTTATTATGTTGAAGCTTGCCCATATGCTGGCGCTTTACATTGGCCGCGCCGGCAGAAACGGAGAGGCGTTTTTCTGCCTGCGACTCGCCCGAGCCCGGACCCGCATGTGTGCCGTCATCGTCGATGATGATCTTGAGTCGTTTGCCAATTTTCTCCAGACGCGAGACGACGTCGGGTTCACTCAGGTCGTAGGCCACGACGCGCACCTGCGCTTGCTTGTCGGCGATGGCTTCATCGAGCACTTCGAGGATTGCGTCGCGCGCCTCGAAGCCCATCCACGCGAGGGCCTCCTTCGCGAGGGGGTGGGTGGGAACAAAGGTCAGCCCTGCATTCGCCTTTGCCGGCAGCAGGGTGGAAATGTCGCCTCTGGATTCGTACCGGTCCACGAACGCCTGTGAGGAGACAAAACCGCGCGTGAAGGACACATTGAGTTGCCCCGGGTACGTCTCGCGGCGCAATTCGATCGCTGCGTCCCGTGCTTCGCCATAACTCAGTTCGCCGGCGTCGTTCATGAACACGGGGGTTACCCGGTAGACGAACTCCCCGGACATTTCGGCGTTGCGCGGGAAGTGCACCCAACGGAATTTCTGGATGGGCGCCAGGCGAGTGGACTTCGATTCCTTGTCGACCGAACCATCCTTCTTCAAGAAGTTCAGTCGATTCTTGAGCGCGTAGAAGCGGTCTCCGCCGGGCTCTTGATATTCGATGGCGAAGCCGACGAAATCCTTCGGCGGCTTACCCTTCTTCCAATTCATAAGTGTGAACAGCGCGGCCTTGTTGGTGCCGCTAACCTGGAATTCACCAGCCATGGTGGGCCTCCCAAAAATAAATCCGCGCCGCAAGCCTGCGCGACCTATCGGCCCCGGTACCTGCTGCGCGAGTACTGTTTGTTAATCATTGTGCGCTGCGCTGATAACTTAAGAATAGACCGGAGAAATGCAGTCGTCAATGCGGTATGCGCATTCCCCACTCGTGCAGGTGGGATTTGCAAGGGAGGCGGGGAGCGACTCCACGGGGTCAGAGCCAAATTTATATCCAGCGGAAAACAATTTGGCTCTGGCCCGTGATGAACTAATCGGGATAGGAGAAACCCGAGCCGTCTACTGCGAATATGGGCTGGTGCTCAGCGGTTCGCTTCATAGGGCTAACGATCAGCATAACCGGCCCGAAACAAACGAGCGAAGCCCGCTTGTGAAGGGTCCGTGTTCAGGCGCGGGTTAGCCGGTTGCTTGTTCGAGAGACCGTACAGCAATCAGATCGTGATCACCAACATGTCGCACGTCATCAGCACGGAGTGTGACCAGTGCCTGTGTCCGGCCTGAGGCAGCCACAAACTCGACCTCGAAAGCATCAGGCGTGTGTAGCTCGACGATGGCTCCGAGATCGCCTCGACGAAGCCCCGATTCCGGAATGTCTCGCTTGAGGACCACTGTGTCGAGTAACTTGAACATGATTCACCTCGGATATGCTGTCACGAAACGGGGCGAAGCCTCGTCACTTGCGACAATCCACACGGTCCGGATATCAGCCGTACGACCGGATGGTCCGGTCAGCATACCACCGACTTCGAACATCCGTCCAAAAACGCTAAGCCGCCCCGGTACGGCGTCACCACTTCTCGCGAGAACAAGGAGATCGTCGCGTAGCGTCTCCCACCGGTCCTGTGTGTAGCCCAGGGAGACAAAGAAGGTCGCCTTGAACCGGCCCACAGGGTGCACACTCGACAGGAGGTAGTCGCGTACCTTGGTAGGATCGACAATTGCACGATCAGCATTCGGCAGGCTCATGGGTCAGGCGCGGCGCATGTTCAAACGGCTAACGTTCGCGTTGAGCGGCGCGCCGCCGCAGACGCAAGCCAAACACGCGCTGCCTATCGGCGCGTCCGTTCTCCAACGCGTTGTTAGGGCGCATTTTCAAGCTCCACGATCTTCTTGTTGAGCTCTAGAAGCTTGTTAAAGCAATGACCCTTCAAAGCATTGCACATCCGACCGAACAGCTTGAAGTCGATTCCCTCACCCAACAAGTCGAATGGCTTGCCACTCATAGTGAGCCCAGCCGCAGTACCTTTCAGTCTCTTCACAGGTTTGCGATCATAATCAGTGTGCGCAACAACCTCGTTGCGAAGAGAAATGAGCTGCTCATGAAACTGTTGCTCCTCAAGCGTGAATAGCCTGCGCAAGCTAACACTCAGTTGGGGTGTCGCATGCTTGTTCGAGCCCCCGCTGTTCGCCGTGAAAGGCCTAGCGTAAGCGATTATTGCCGCGGTTATAAGGGCGCGTCTGAGTACGTCATCGTCAGCAGCATCATACTTTGAGATGTACTGCGAAGCCTCTTCGAAGTCATCGTAAGACAGACGAGTTCTATTCAACTGCGCTGTGAGAGTCCGCATTCCAGAAGTCGATGCCAATGCGCCCTAACGTTTAGTTGACCGACACATCCTAAACCACAATCAGTATCGCAGGTGTGGCGGTGTCGGTCGAACGTCCAGTTGGACGAGCCCGGCGGTGCGATGGCTGATATGGGGATGGCAGAAACGGTTGACGTGATTATAAG